>JAADEV010000101.1 GCA_013153295.1 Aquificota bacterium
ACGGTTATGAGCCGTCTGCTCTAACCAACTGAGCTACGGGCCCCTATCAATTAGGATAATAATATTATCCCAAATCAAGAAAAATATCAAGCTTTTGTATCGGTTCAATCTTTCTAAACTTGTACATTTAAAAGATAGTCCATCTAAAGTGGACAAAGCCCATAATCTTTTCTATATCCCTTACAACCTTTTCCATTATCTCGCCTTCGTAGGTTCCTGCATACATTCTGGACATTAGGTAGCCGTTCATAAGAGCAACAACAACCCTTCCATCACTTTTTTCAACAACAGCTATACTTAAAGGCATCTTTACAGCCATATACTTTGTGTCATCATTTTTTAACATCTGTGAGGCATACTTTGCGTTGCAGAACTTTATGATTTTTACATTACCAACATCTTCACCGCCGTATTTCAGTATCTCCTCCCTTTGGTCTATAACAGAGACAACGTGCCACCCCGGTTGGTTGTTTATTCTGTTCACTATTATAGATACCGTTTTTTCAAAGTCGTAGGGACTTACAACCTCTTTAAAGAATGCCGTTTTAAAGGACAGCTTAAAAAACAATGGTGTTATAAAAACACCAATTACTAAGCCTATAATTACCCCTATTCCTAAAGCCCTTTTCATCTTTTACTCCTCTACAACACAGATTTTTCCTTTTTTTGCCGCTATTAATGTTTTGTAAGCCACTGTGCCTACAATAACTGTTGTTATTAGTAAAAACACAATGGAGGAAGCATAGGTAATACTGTTCCTGTAAGCCATATACATAAGCATTGTTGCTATTGTTAACGCCGCCATTGGGAATGTGTAAGCCCACCACGATATAAAGAACTCAAGTCTAAGGAAAACCTTTGCCATTATAACCATTAAAAAGAATGTAAACAGGGCAACAAAGTAAAGTATTAAACTGAAAAAGTCTATACTTCCAAATGTTAGTCGCATATAGCTTATAAAACCTACCGCAGGTGGGGCTATTAGTATAAAGAATGTGGGAAGTAGTCTTTTAGCCATCGGATTATGAAAAATCATTCTGTATATAATTATTGTGAACAACACAACCCAGAAAAACAGCCCAAGGGCAAAGTAGAAGATAGATAACTCCTCAGGCATAACATCAACCCCAACAACAGGGACTAAAACATTACCTACAACAGGGATAAACCAAGCAGGTGATATATGGTTAATCTCAAACTCGTGTAGTATCCAGAACTTCATAGTTTTGTATGTAAAATACAGATGTAAAGGGGCACCTAAATACCAGTATGTTATTGCCACTGTAGGGGCAAAATCGTAATATGCAATGGATATTAAAAGGAAACTTATAGAGATTGCCGCACCAAAGGAACTTTTTACAGGGTGTTTAAACTCCTTTGCTACAGCGTGGGGATACTTAAGCCATTTGACCATATATGTGATAAATATAAGGAAAAATACCACCGTATCTAATACAAGTAGTGTATGGTAAAAGAAAGCTGGGATTTCAAGGAAGTGGTAAGCCTTTGCATAGGCTATAGTTAAACCTGAAAGCCCCATTACAACAGCAAAAAGCTGAACAGGGAAACCTTCTAAACTTCTGCCCTTATCCATTTGAAACCTCTGCGGTTAGTATTCGCTAACTCCAATATCTATAATATTAATATTTTTGCATACTTTCAATAGTGTTAAGATAAATTGAAAAAACAGAGCTTTTTTTGACCTATGACTGGTATCATAGTTAGAGGCTATCCACAAATTATTCTATTATTACTAAAATGCAAAAAGGAGGGGTTTAATGGCACTTCAAGGAGTTATGGACGCACTGAAGAACACAAACTTACAGGAGATTGGGGTTAGCTTTTCCCTTGCAGACCTGATGCGGGATTTAAAAATAGATGGAAACAATGTTTACATAAAACTTTTTTCCCCAAGTGAAAAATACCACGATTACCTAAAGGAGAAAGCTGAAACAGTCCTAAAATCCCTTGGGGCTGAAAGGGTTGAAGTTGAGTTTACATCTGAACCACCTAAACAGCAACAACCACCACAACCTCCCCCAACTGCACAGCAGAACCCTTTTGAAAGTAGAAGGAGAATACCAAATGTTAAAAAGGTTATAGCTGTAGCCAGTGGTAAAGGTGGTGTAGGAAAGTCCACTGTAGCTGTAAATTTAGCGGCGGCTTTAAAAAAGAAAGGATACAATGTTGGATATTTAGACGCTGATATGTATGGACCGTCTGGTCCCACAATGTTAGGGGCTAAGGATAAGCAGGTTGTAGCCACACCTGATAACAAACTAATACCACCTGAAGCCCACGGTATAAAAATGATGTCCATAGGGTTGCTACTTCCATCTGAGGATACACCTGTTATATGGAGAGGTCCAGTCCTGTTTAAAGCCCTATCCCAGTTTTTGTTTGATATAGATTGGGGTGATGGGTTGGATTTCCTTATTATAGACCTGCCACCGGGAACTGGAGATGTTCAGATTACACTTGGGCAGACAGCGGAAATAGACGGGGCAGTAATTGTTACAACTCCCCAAGATGTGGCTTTAATAGATGTTAAAAAGGGGATACAGATGTTTAACGAGGTTCAAATACCTGTTTTAGGTATAGTAGAGAATATGAGCTACTTCGTATGCCCAGATAACGGTAAAAAGTATGAGATTTTTGGAAAATCTAAAACAGAAGAGGTAGCCAAACAGTATAATACTGAGATTTTAGGAAAGGTTCCAATAGAGCCTAAGGTTGCAGAGTTTGGGGATTTAGGTATACCTATTGTGCTGGCAAAGGAGGACAGCACATCTGCAAAGGCTTTTATGGATATTGCAGACAACCTTATAAGGAGGATTAGCCAATGATTGAAACAAGGGGTATCGTTTATGTAGACCATCTGGCTACAACACCTGTGCCAGAAGAGATTGTGGAGGTTATGAAACCTTACTTTACAGAGAAGTTTGGAAACCCTACATCTTTACATAGATTGGGAGTGGAGGCTAAAAAGGCTATAAACAGAGCAAGGGAGCAGGTAGCCCAGCTTTTAAATGTAAGCAAACCTGAGGAAATTGTTTACACATCAGGGGCTATAGAGGCAAACAATCTGGCTATAAAAGGCTACGCCAAAGCCCCCGGTATAACCAGAAGGGGAAAACATATAGTAGTCTCCGCAATAGAGCATCACTCTGTTTTACACTCCTGTAAAACACTTGAAAAAGAAGGTTTTGAGATAACATACCTAAAACCGGATAAGTATGGAATAATCTCCCCTGAACAGGTATCCGAAGCGGTAAGGGAGGACACAATACTGGTATCAATAGGATACGCCAACAGGGAAATAGGAACTATACAGGATATACAGGCTTTAGTAAAAGCGGCAAAGGAAAAAAACCCAAGGGTTGTATTCCACTCTGATATAGCCCCTGCAGTTGGACATACACCTGTTGATGTGGAAGGCTGGGGTCTAGATATGGCTTCTTTTACAGGACATTACTTCTATGCCCCTAAAGGTGTTGGAGGTCTTTATGTTAAAAAGGGTGTAAGACTGAAGCCACTTATAGAAGGAGGAATACAGGAAGGTGGCAGAAGGGCTGGAACTGAGCCTGTTCCAGCTATAGTAGGAATGGGAGCGGCGGCTGAGCTGTCAATAAAAGAGATGGATGACAGGGTAAACAGGCTAAAGGCTTTAAGGGATAGACTAAAGAAAGGTATAGAGGAAAAAATCCCCTATATCCAGTTTACAGGACACCCTGAGAAAAGGTTGCCTAACCACCTTTCACTTATTGTTATGTATATAGAAGGGGAGGCTATGTTGCTAATGCTTGATTACCACAAGATATACACAGCCTCCGGGTCTGCGTGTGTATCCTACGCATTAAAACAATCCCATGTTTTAGAGGCAATAGGAGTTGAAAAGGAAGCCTCAAACGGTTCTATTGTTTTCTCCCTTGGAAGGGAAAACACAGATAAGGATATAGACTACATACTTGAAAAGTATCCAGCGGCAGTCCAAAGACTTAGGGAAATATCCCCATTTAGCCCAGAAAACTGGGACGAGTTTACCAAAAAGGCAAACAAATACAAAAATGTCCAGTAAAGTTAGCCCCTACTGGGGGCTTTTATACCTTTGTTAAAACCTTACCTATATCGTAATCTGACACTATTCCAATAAGGATATTCTCCTGTAGGTTGTTAACCACAGGGGCGGCACCGATATTATTTTCAATAAATATACTTATTGTTTCAAACAGTGTTAAATCCTGAGTTATTCTTATCGGGTTAGGGTTCATAATTTCCTTTACAGTGGTGTCTCCCATATCCATCTCACAGGCTTTTATCACATCTGTGCTTGTTATTAAACCAATTAGTATATTTCCCTCTTCAACCACAGGTAGAACAGATATATTGTTTTCCTGCATATACTTACTTGCTGTTATAACAGTTGTATCCGGTGAAACGGTAATAACATTCCTCTCCATAACATCTCTAACGGTGTATCTATTCAGTATCAGGTATTTAAACTCCTCCCTGTGGACAGGACTGTCTAATTTTGTGTTAACCTGACTTTTAAATATACTTTTTTCTCCTGAAAAGAAATGGGAAACAGCAACAGAGATTGTTGCAGGAACAAGGAGCTGGTATCCACCTGTTATTTCAGCCACCAGTATTATCGTTGAAAGGGGAGCTTTAGCCGCCGCGGCAAATGTGGAAACCATACCGACCACAGTAAAGGCAGTTAGGTTAAATGTGGAGCTTTCCGGGAAGCCAGCAAAATCCCTTAAAAAGAAGTAAACAGAAGCCCCTGTAAGACCACCTATAACAAGTGAAGGACCAAAAACCCCACCTGACCCACCGGAACCAAGTGTAAAGGCAAAAGCCAAGATAACCAAAGCCACACTTATAACAATCTTCCACGGGGGAAAATCCCCTAAGTTGTTCATCATAATCATTTGTAGCCAGCCGTAGCCGGTGCCTATAGCCACAGGGACAGTCATACCTATAATACCTACCAAGAAACCACCTATAGCCGGTTTAAAAACAGGGTGAACCTCAAGCCTGTCAAACAGTCCCCTTGCCCAATCAAGGGCAAAAATCATTACCCTTGCTATAACAGATGTTATAAACCCTAAGATAATATACCCTACTGCATCGTAAACAGAAAAACCTGAAAACGGAGGTAGTTGGACGAAAAACAAAGGGGAAAAACCAAAAACAGAAGCAACAATAATAAAAGCAACAAAAGAGGCAATAAAAGCAGGTATTAATGTTTCTGTTTCAAAATCCCTTTTGTAAAAAACCTCAGAGCTGATAATAGCCCCTGCAAAAGGGGCTTTAAAAACCCCACCTATCCCCGCCCCAAGCCCAACAGCCATAGCAATATTCCTCTCCTTTTCAGAAAGGGAAAATAGCTTTCCAACAAAGGAGCCAATAGAAGCCCCAATTAACGCTATAGGTCCCTCTTTACCTGAAGTTTGCCCACTACCTATAGTTATGGCAGAGGTTATTAACTTCCAAAAGGCAGTTTTTAGCCCCAACTCCTTCCTTTCGTGGAATGCCTTAATAGCCGCATCTGTCCCAACCCCTGCAGACTCAGGGGAGAAAAAATGTGTAAGGATACCAACAATCAACCCACCTAAAGCGGTGGCAACAGGGAGGAGGTAAGGGTGTTCCATCACAAAGTTGTAATCTAAGCTACCACCTTCACCTAAGGGTTTAGGGGGAATATAACCAACAAACTTAACAAGGAAAATATCTGTAAAGAGATGTATAGCCTCTAAAAAAAGAACACCAAAAATCCCTGCTACAGCCCCAATAACAATAGGAACAAACGCAGTGCGGTAATCAAACTTGTATCCCAGTATGTTTTTAAACAATTTTTGAACCCAGCATACAAGTAGAAATATTTGTTTATAAAACTTATATTATTATCACTTTATTTTACACTTTTCGGAGAAACCGATAATGTTCTTGATTTATGGAAAAGGGAAGACTGGACAGCAGGTTGCACAGTTTTTACAGAGAAGGGGAGAGGAGTTTATACTTAGAGATGATACAGACTTTACGCCTTCAGATTTAGATAAAGTTAACACTGTTATAGTATCACCGGGTATACCTTTCTACCATCAGATATACAAGTTAGCAAAAAAAAGAAGAATACCTGTTGTAGGGGAGGTTGAGTTTGCATACAACCTTTTTAAAGGGGATATTATCGGTATAACAGGGACAGATGGAAAAAGCACCACAACAAACATACTTGGAACACTACTTGAAGAAAAAAAGCCTTTTATCGGTGGAAACTTCGGTGAGCCGTTTATAAACGCTGTTGATAAAGACTACAGCCTTGCTGTTTTAGAACTTTCCTCATTTCAGCTTTACCCAATAGAAAGGTTTAAACCTAACATTGCAGTTTTTTTAAATATACATACAGACCACCTTGACTGGCATAAAAGATACAGCCACTACCTACTTTCAAAATGTAAAATATTCAAAAACCTTACACCACAGGATAAAGCTGTTTTAAACTACCAGCAAAAGGGTATAAACTGGAACAAAATAAAAGGGGAGAAATACTTTTTTTCACTGGAGAGGCTACCTTCCAACATAGAAGGGGCATACTGGAACGGAAAGGGTATCACCGTCCAAATAGGCGGAAGGACAGAGTTTATAGATACTTCCCAATATAGGCTAAAAGGGATACATAACATACAAAACCTAATGGCTTCTGTTGTTGCAGGGATACTTTACGGCTTAACAGCAGACCAAATACAGGGGAAGATACCAGAAATAAAAGGTATGCCCTTTAGATTACAGTATGTAAACAGTCTAAACGGAGTAGATTTTTACAACGATGCGAAGGCAACCACCCCAAACGCCGTTGAAACAGCTGTTAACAGCTTTAAAAACAGAGGTGTAATCCTGATAGTAGGGGGAATATACAAAGGTGGGGATTTTTCCTTTTTAGACAGATACAAAAATATAAAGAAGGTTATCCTCTTTGGTAGGGATAGGGACAAAATAAAAAAGTTTATAAAATCCACAGATTACTCAGTTGGGGAAACCCTTGAAGACTGTATAAAGGAGGCTTACAAGGTTGCCGAAAAAGGTGATGTAATCCTCTTTTCCCCCGGTTGTGCCAGCTTTGATATGTTCAAAAACTACATAGACAGGGGAAACAGATTTAACAAATTGGTGGAGAGTTTAGTTAATGCTAAGAAATAGGTATATTGACGGTTGGCTTGTCCTCAGCTTCCTTTTACTTGTTGGACTTGGGGCAGTTTTTATACTCAGTGCCGCTTCAAGTGGAGGTTTTATAAACAATCCGTATAAAAAAAATGAGCTAATAAATATCTTTATAAGAGAACCTATTATACTAACAGTAGGTTTTTTTACAGCCCTTGTGTCCTACCTACTACCTGTTTCATTTTGGAAAAGGATAGCCTATCCACTTGCAGGAGTTGTGATTTTACTACTTGTTGTGGTTTTGGTAGTTTCTTGGGGGACAGGGAAAAGTGTAGCAAGGTGGATTAACCTTGGATTTATAAACTTCCAACCTTCAGAACTGGCTAAGCTGTCGGTTATACTCTACCTTGCATACCTGCTTAGTATAAAGGAAAAAAAGAGGGATTTTGCCTTTTTTAAGGATTACAAAGGGGTACTTGTGGCAGTATCAATCCCTTTGATTATGGCGATTTTAGTTTTTATAGAGCCTCACAAAGGTGCGGCGGCTTTTATACTTTTACTTACATTTTTTATACTTGCAGTGTCAAAAATCCAGTTTAGGAAGTTGGTTATTGTTTATTTAGGGATAGTTTTATCTGCCCTTTTACTACTTATTGCATACAAAGGTATTGATGGTTTTTTAAAAAGCTACTTTGTAAAAAGGATTGTTATACTTATAAATCCCACAAAACACAGAGATGAAGGTGGTTTCCAGATAGAACAGGCGAGGAACTCATTTATAAGGGGAGGTCTTATTGGAGTAGGTATAGGAAACAGTATGCAGAAAAAAACCTATGTCCCTGAGATACACACAGATTTTATATTTGCCCTTATCGCTGAAGAAACAGGGTTTTTAGGGGCTTCCCTTGTTTTTTTCCTTTTTGTTGTTATCTTTTACAGGGGAATGGTTATTACCTTTCGGCTTAGGGAAACCTTTGATAAACTGCTTGCTGTAGGGATAACACTCTTTTTCTCACTACAAGCAATACTACATATGGCTATAAACCTTTTACTTTTTCCCCCTACAGGGATTACCCTTCCATTTATCAGCTACGGTGGAAGTTCATTTATTGTATCCTCTATATGTGCAGGTATACTATTAAGGCTGTCTAAAGAGATGAGGATAAAATCCCTACAAGAGGTGTTATGAAAGTATTTATAGCTGGAGGAGGAACAGGGGGACATTTTTATCCCGCTGTATCTGTAAGTAAGTATCTAACAGAAAAACTCAACGCTGAAGTTTACTACTTCGGGACTAAGTATGGTATAGAGGCAAAAAAGGATTTCCCTGCAAAACATAAAAAGCTACTTGATATTAAAGGGGTAAGGGGAAAGAACCCTATCCAATCTTTAAAAAACAGCCTTAAGCTGTTAAAGGCTACTTTACAGCTTGTATCTACTATAAAAAAGGAAAAGCCAGACTTTACACTTTGTTTTGGGGGATATACAGCAGTTCCCCTTGGGCTTGCATCTGCAATTACAGGAACACCACTTTTTATACACGAGCAGAACTCTATACCGTCATACTCAAACCTACTTTTATCAAAGGTGGCAAAGAAGGTTTTTATAACATTTCCGTTTACAGAAAAATACTTCCCACCTGAAAAAACTATCCTGTCTGGAATGCCTGTAAGGGAGGAGTTGAAACAACAGATAAAAACCCCTACTAAAGAAGCAAGGGAAAGGTTGTCCCTTCCACTGGATAAAAAGGTTGTCCTGTCCTTCGGGGGAAGTCAGGGGGCAAAAAGATTAGCAGAAACAACTATAGCCACAGCGGAAAAGATGGAAGATATACATTTCCTACTAATTGGGGGGAAACATTTCCCAAAGCCACAGAAACTACCACCTAACATTACATACTACCAGTATATAGACCAGTTTGGATACGCCTATGCCGCAGCTGACATTGTGGTCTCAAGGGGTGGGGCAAGTTCTGTTTACGAGATACTATTTGCAGAAAGATACCCGATTTTTGTCCCATTTCCCCACGCAGTTTCAAACCACCAGTATTACAATGTGAAATGGCTTGAGGATTTAGGGGTAGCCACAGTAATACTTGACAGCCAGTTAACACCTGATACACTTGCCACAGCTATAAGGGAAGGGTTAGGAAAGGATATGAAAACTGTAAAGGAAACGATGGAAAAAGTTAGAATAGATAATGCCCAACAACTGATTGTAGAAAGGATAATAAATGAAATCAGTTGATTATGAAGAGTATGTAGACCTGTCAAAGCTATGCACAATAAAAATCGGCGGAAAGGCTAAAAAGGTATACTTCCCAAAGAGCCTACAGGAAGTCCAAGACCTTGTTAAACTATCACTGGACAGTGGGAAAAGGCTTATACCTATAGGGATAGGCAGTAATACAGTATTTAAAGACGGATTACTTGACTACCTGTTTGTATCCTCACGGGCTTTAAAGAAGGTAGATATAAACCAAGAAGGGGATTATTTCCTTATAACAGCCCAAGCAGGTGTTAGCTTTAAAACCATTGTATCTATTGTGAAAAAATACAACCTTGAAGGGTTTGAAAACCTAAGTGGTATACCCTCAACTGTAGGCGGAGCTGTGGTTATGAACGCAGGGGCTTTTGGCAGTGAGATAGGGGATATTATCCAAAATGTTGTGTGGGTTGATGGTAGAGGGCAGGTTAGGGAGTTAAAAAGGGAGGAGATACAGTTTGGATACAGGAAATCCCCCTTCCAAAATGGGGGCTTTGTATACAGTGCCACACTAAAACTTAAAAAAAGCAGTAAAAACATACCACAGATAATAAAAAAGCTACTACAGGAAAGGAACAAAAAACAGCCACTAAACTACCCAACCAGCGGGTCTACATACAAAAACCCAAAGGAAAAGCCAGCTGGATACCTACTTGAAAGTGTAGGACTGAAAGGATACAGAATAGGAGATGTTGCCTTTTCTGGGAAACACGCAAACTTTTTGGTAAACCTTGGGAACGGCAGATATGCCCATCTAAAGCGGATTTTAGAAGAAGCCGAAAATAGGGTAAAACAAAACTGGAATATAACACTTGAAAGGGAAGTTAGAATTGTTGAGTGATATTAAAATAGCGTTAGTATACGGAGGAACCTCATCTGAGAGGGAAATCTCAATAAAAAGTGGGGAGGCTGTAAAGGAGGCTTTAGAAAGACTGAAAGCCAACTTTAAAGTATTTGACCCAATAGATAGGGAAAACTTTATAAAAGGTATACTTAAGTATAAACCTGATGTGGCGTTTAACCTCTTACACGGAAAAGGGGGGGAAGACGGAAAGATACAGGGCTTTTTTGAAACAGCAGGTATACCTTACACAGGTTCACCTGTAAAGGCAAGTGCCGTCGCTATGGACAAAGCCCTAACAAAACTAATAGCCAGAGAGGGAGGCGTCCAAACACCAAACTGGACAGTCGTCCAATCTGTAAGGGAAACGGTAAAATGGGAAACATTCCCAGCTGTTGTAAAGCCAAACGAGGAAGGGTCTTCCATAGGGGTCAGTATAGTAAACAACAGGGAAGAGTTAGAGGAGGCTGTTAAACAAGCCCTAAAGCTGGATAAAAAAGTTCTTATAGAGGAGTTTATACAAGGTAGGGAGCTTACAGTTGGGATAGTCGGAGACCTACTACTTGAACCTATAGAAATAAAAGTGGAAGAGGGCTTTTACGATTACAAAAATAAATACTTTTCAAACAAAACAAAATATATAGTATCCCCACCATTACCCCAACAGGTAAGGGAAAGGCTGTTTTTTTATGCCCTTACTGTATACAACAGCTTAGGGTGTAAAGGTGTAGCAAGGGTAGATTTTATACTAAAGGATAAAACCCCATACTTTTTAGAGATAAACACAATACCGGGTATGACAGACCACAGCCTTGTCCCAAAGGCGGCAAAGTTTATGGGAATAGATTTTGACCAGCTGGTAGTTAAGATTATTAAAGGTGCTTTAGATGAAAAACAGTAAAAGGAAAAAAAGATACTTTGTAGCAGGGCTTGTTTTTGTATCCTGTGCAGTAGTATGTGTATCAATCTTTGTCCTACCGGAGCTGAAAAGACACCTGAAAGTAAAAAGGGTTGTTCTCGGCGGAACAGGGTTTGAAAAAAAAATCCCAAAAAGCTATGTGGAAAAGCTGTTTACTGGACAGAACTGGCTTTTACTTGAGGAACAGAAAATAAAAAAAGAGCTGAAAAAAAGGTTTCCCTTTGTAAAAGAAGTGGTAATAAAAAGGAGGGGAATAGGGGAGATTTACCTCTATATCAAAGAGAGAAAACCTATCTTAATAGTATTTTACAAAGGTCGTAAATATCTGGTAGACAGTGAAGGGGTAGTTTTACCTAAAAAGTATTACAATACTCAACATAGATTACCTATATTGATATATAATGATAGGGTAGTAGCAGACAGACTATCCATAAATGGGCTGTTTGCAGATAAAATAAGGAAGGTATACAAGCTAAATAAAGAACTGGGACAGGTAGCTTTCTGTGTAAAGTATATTGGGAACAGGGACAAATTAACCTGCAAAACAAAGAAAAAACAGCAGTTTATATTTAGCTTTTCAAATTTAGATGAAGAGATAGGAAAAGCAAAACTGTTCTTTTCAAAGGTGGACACCAGTAAATATAGTATTCTGGATTTTCGTTTTAAACCAATGGTAGTTGCAGGGAGATAACAGATGGGCGATAGGAGGACGGTAATAGTCCTTGACATAGGGACTTCAAAAATAATCACACTGGTAGCTGAGGTAGATGATAATGATATTACCATCATAGGTTATGGGGAGGAAAAATCACAGGGCATAGAGAAAGGAACTATAGCCCACAGGGATAAACTTAAAAAAGCAATAGTAAACTCTATAAAGAAAGCAGAGGAATATATAGGGGGCAACTTTCCAGCTATAAAATCTGTTTACACAAATATATTCGGGGTAGGGTTAGAAAGTAAAAAAGCCTCAGAAAGTATAGAATTTGAAGAGGAAGACAGAAAAATTACCAAAGAAGATGTGGACGAGCTATACAAAAGGGTGGAAGAAAAACTAAAAACCCCCAGAAGTAATTTTGAGATAATCCATATATTAGACCAAAACTTTATCCTTGATGACGGTTCAGAGGTTGAATATCCAATAAACTCAATAGCCTCAAGGATAGAGGGACACTTTATAGTTATCACAATACCCAGAAATGTTTACAGAAACCTTGAGGATTTAATTAGAGACGCTGGATATGAGATTGAAGGTATGGTTGCCAACCCTATTGCATCTGCAGAAGCGGTATTAGACCAAGATGAAAAGGATATGGGGGTTGTTGTTATAGATATGGGAGCAGGCTTTACAGATGTGGCTGTATACAAAAATGGAAGCCTTGACTATATAACATCGTTTCCATTTGGAGGTAGTCTTATAACATTTGATATAGCTTATGTATTTAAGTTGCCTAAAAGTGATGCAGAAGAGTTAAAAAAAGAACACGGCGTAGCCTCAGTTGAAAGGATAAGGGAAAATAACTATATAATAGATGTGGAAACAAGGGAAGAGGAAATAAAAGAAATAACAGTGGTGGAGTTGGCAGAAGTTATAGAGAGCCGTTTAGAGGATTTATTCAGTAGGGTTAAGAAAAAACTTGAAGAGGACGGCTACAAAGAGTTGCCAAAGGGAGGTATAGTCTTAACAGGAGGGGAGGCAAATCTACCTTATATAAGGGAGATTGCCTCAAGGATATTTAAAGCAGATGTTAGGATAGGTAAACCTAATAGGGGATACTTTGGGTTTGGGGATATACTAAACAACCCTAAATACTCCACCGCTATAGGTATGCTTTTATTTAAAAAAGATGAATATAAAAAATACACAGATATATCAAACCCTTTACCTGATTTTGGAGGCTTAAAAAACAAAGCTACAAGTTGGCTACAAAAATTAAAAAATCTTTTCCATTAAACAGGGAGGATAAAAGTAATGGTTAATAAAATGCCTACCGGTTTCAATATGGACGCAAAAAACCCTACAAAAATAAAAGTGTTCGGTGTAGGTGGCGGTGGAAGTAATGCAGTAGCAAGGATGTTTGAGGAGAACCTTGAAGATGTTGAGCTATACATAGTAAACACAGACCAGCAACACCTTGACTCACTACCAGTTCCAAACAAGATAAGGATAGGTGAACAGCTTACAAGGGGACTTGGAGCTGGGGCAAGACCTGATATAGGTGAAGCGGCGGCACAGGAAAGTATAGACCAGATAAAGGAGGCGTTAAGGGGAGCTGACGCTGTGTTTATAGCCGCAGGACTTGGAGGCGGAACAGGAACAGGGGCGTCCCCTGTTATTGCACAAGCGGCGAAGGAAATGGGTATATTAACAATAGCAGTTGTTACAAAACCATTTGCCTTTGAAGGGAAAAAGAGGGCACAGATAGCAGAGGAAGGTCTCAGAAAAATAAGTGAGGTTGTGGATACATACATTGTTATAAACAACCAAAGACTTGTTGATATAGCCCAGAAAAGGTTCAGCTTTATGGAAGCCTTTAAAATGGTTGATGATATTTTATACACAGCTGTAAAAGCTATCACAGATGTTATCCTAAAACCCGGTATTGTAAATGTGGACTTTGCTGATGTTAAAACTATTATGGAAAATGGAGGTAAAGCGTTAATCGGTATAGGAGCTGGAAAAGGTAAATCTAAACTGGAAGACGCTGTAGAAAAAGCCACCAGTTCACCACTACTTGAAGGTGTTTCCATCAGAGGGGCAAAAAGATTACTACTACATATAGAGTGTAGCCCTGACACAACATTTGACGAGGTAAATGAGGTTGCCACAATGGTCAGGGAAAACGCCCACGAAGACGCCGAGATAATATTCGGTGTGGGGTTTGACCATAACCTTGAAGACCAGTTAAAGATAGAGATAATAGCAACGGCGTTTGAAGATGAAAAACCAAAGGCTTCCATTCCACAGCAAAATACAGAGAAAACAATCCCAAGGGTAAGATTTAGACCAAACAGGGAGGTGGAAGAGGAACCTAAGGAAACAGAGCCACCTACATCTTCAGGACTGGTAAACGAGGTTGATTTTGATGAGCTTGAGATACCTGCATACATAAGAAAGAAAAAGGGACAGGGACAGGCTTGTGAGGAGTGAGACCGGCAACATAAAGTTAGGTCTTATATGGAAAAATATACAAACTATAAATTTAGCCAACCTGTTTACAATATCACGGCTTGTTATAACCCCTGTGCTTATATACACTATCCTTAATGATTACTACCTTGTATCAGGTGGACTTGTTGCTGTAGCGGTAGCCTCCGATTGGCTTGATGGTGTAATAGCAAGGAAACAAAACGACACAACTAAACACGGTGAGCTGTTAGACCCTGCTGTGGATAAAATATTTACAATATCTGTTTTAGTAGCCTTTGTTGAAAAACAGCTAATATCCAGCTTTGTTGTTTTTCTAATAGTATTAAGGGAGATGATGATTACTTGGTTTAGAAGTGTAATGGTAAACAAGGGGGTTGTTGTCCCTGCATCTTTCCACGGCAAGCTGAAAACCACACTACAGCTTATAGCCATATTTTTACTTTCTATAAAGGTTGTTGATATAGGGGTGGCGTTTTTATGGTTTTCAATAGCCATTGCATACTACTCTGCCTTTGAGTATATGAAAGAATACATAAAAAACAGGGTTTGGGAGTAAAGATGCCTATCTTTCCAGTCGCCTACCTGCTGTTTACATACCTGCTTGCTTCTATACCATTTGGGTATATTATTGGCAAACTGTTCGGTAAAGATGTAAGGCAGGAGGGTAGCGGTAATATAGGGGCTACAAATGTAGCCAGAACAGTGGGCAAAGGGGCAGGTATCTTAGTCCTTATACTTGACGCTTTAAAGGGCTTTATCCCTGTTTACTTGGCAAAGAATATATGGTTTTTCTTCCCAGAGTTTGTAGGTCTGGTAGGTATAACAGCTGTAATTGGACACTGTTTTTCCATATTTATGGGCTTTAAAGGGGGTAAAGGTGTAGCCACAGGATTTGGTGTCCTTTTAGCCCTATCCTTTCAAGCAGGTTTTGTGGTTTTCCTATTGTGGCTTGGGGTATTTTTAATATCCGGTTATGTTTCCCTTGCTTCTATTGTTGCTTCAATGTTCGCCCCAGCTGTTGTGTTTGCAATTACAGACAACATTCCATACACAATGGCATCTTTAATATCTTCTATTATTATCATCTACAAACATTCATCAAACATAGACAGACTAATAAAAGGCACAGAAAACAGATTTCTGTATAGGTAGTGTGAACTACTCCTTAATAAATTCGGAGAAGTTTCCAGTTTATTTATAGGATAGCGAAGATTATTAACAATTTTCTTTTGGTGGAGGCGGGGGGAATTGAACCCCCGTCCGAGAACGGCCGTAGCTCGGGCTTTCTACAGGCTTAGCCTGTGTTTTAGG
>JAADEV010000104.1 GCA_013153295.1 Aquificota bacterium
TAGGGAGGTTGTTAATGCTGTAAGTATACCTGTCTATGGATTAGGTGGTATAAATGAAAACAATATACAGTCTGTCTTTGATACAGGGGCTTATGGTGTAGCGGCTATAAGGCTTTTTATAAACTAATCCTCCTCCCCCTCTGAGTATGTTATTAGTTTTCCGTTAAATAGTTCCATTATTCTGTTTACTGCTTCGTCCCTTTTTTTGGTCTTTTTTGTCTCTTTTTTTATCTGTATTTCTTCTATAGCCACATCTTTTCCAAAGGCTGATTTTATAATATCTATTTTGTCTTTTACAATGTCTGCTAAGTTTTTGTCTATATTTATTACGATTTTGTTTCCTTCATCTTTTATTGTGGCACTGCTTAAAGCCCCTGCTACTATTCCACCTGCCTCCCTTTTTATCTGTTGTAATGCCCTTTGTAGGTTAAACCCTTTTTCCTCTGTCTTTTCTTTTTTCTGGTAGGTTTGGACAGGTATACTTCCCCCCTTTTCAAGTATTTTCTCAAGGGGTATTAGGTTCTTTATAAACTTTAGCTTTAGGACTGCAAGTTGGTATATATCCTTTTTGTCTTGGAAGTTTTTAGCTTCTAAAGATGCTTTCTTAAAAATATCATTGGCGTATATAAGTAGTTTTGTGTCCTCCTCTGTAAAGATTTGTTGTGGGTCTTTACCTTCTATTGTAAGGTTTATTAATGCGTTGTGGACACTTTCAAGGACTTGGTTCCAAAAGACAGATATATCATATCCTTCCTCTTCCAGTGTGGCTATTGTTTTTACCATACTTTTTAGGTCTTTTTCCTTTAGGTTGGACAGGAATTCTTTTACAATGCCCTCTGGGATAACCCCAAGCATCTGCCTTACTTTCTCAGCTGTAAGGTTGCCCTCTGAGTATATAACCGCTTGGTCTAACAGGCTTGCGGCGTCCCTCATTCCACCTTCACTTGCCTCAGCTATTAAATCAAGGGCTTCCTCTTCATAGGGTATATTTTCTTCCTGTAGTATTCTCTTTAGGTATTCTTTTATCTGTTTTTTTGTTGGAGGTTTAAATATAAATGTTTGACATCTGGAACGGATTGTTTCTGGGATTTTGTGTAGCTCTGTTGTTGCAAGTATAAAGAGGTTGTTCGGTGGAGGCTCTTCAAGGGTTTTTAAAAGGGCGTTAAACGCCTCCCTTGTTAACATATGGGCTTCATCTATTATGTAAACTTTGTATCTACCTTTTATAGGGGCGTAGGAAACATTATCCCTTATACTTCTTATATCATCTATACCCCTGTTGGAAGCGGCGTCTATTTCGTATAGGTCAGGGAAAGAACCTTTATCTATTTCTACACAGTTTTCACATTTACCACAAGGTTCTGGGGTTATACCCTTTTCACAATTTAAGCATTTGGCAAGTATCCTTGCTGTTGTTGTTTTACCCAGACCCCTTGAACCTGCAAATATGTAAGCGTGGGATAGTCTGTTTAGTTTTATGGCGTTGGACAGGGTTTTTACAATTGCCTCCTGACCTACAACCTGTGTAAAATCCTTTGGTCTGTATTTCCTTGCAAAATTCTGGTAGCCCATATGTGTCTCCAAAAAAAACTTTTACTTTGTAAGCTATGCCTCCTTTTTGGAAAGTCTATCCTTCTATTATTTTTGCTATTACCATTCTGGTTCTGGGACCGTCAAACTCAGCAAAGAATATCCCCTGCCAAGTGCCTAACATCAGCTTACCTTTGTGGATAGGTATGTGTACATCTGTTCCCACAAGGACAGATTTTATATGTGCGGCGGCGTTCCCTTCTATATGTTTGTAGTTGTTTTCCCAAGGTATAAGGTTCTCAAGCATATTCTCTATATCCCACTTTACATCTGGGTCTGCGTTTTCGTTGATAAATATACCTGCTGTTGTGTGTGGGACATACAGATAACAGACACCTTCCTTTACCCCACTTTCTTTAACTATCTCTTTAACTTCGTCTGTAATATCCTCAAAGTGTGTCCTTTTTTGTGTTATAACCTCTAAATATCTAATCATTTTTCTACCCCTTTGGTTTATAATATCATCTATTATGATAGCAGTGGTGCAAAGGGTCAACTCTTCTTGGGTTGAGGTTGACGGTAAGGTTGTAGGGAAAATAGGGAAAGGTCTAAATATACTCCTTGGTGTGGAAAAGGGGGATACTGAGGAGGATATTCAAAAACTTTTGAAAAAGATACCTTACCTCCGTATTTTTGAAGATGAAAAGGGTAAAATGAATTTATCTGTTATGGATATAAATGGGGAGGCGTTGGTTATTTCCCAGTTTACCCTTACAGCCAGCGTTAAAAAGGGCAGAAGACCTTCATTTGAAAACTCTGAAGAACCTGAAAGGGCAAAGCAGTTATACGAAAGGTTTGTTAAGGAACTGTCAAAGTATGTCCCTGTTCAAACAGGGAAGTTTGGGGCTTACATGGAGGTTTTCATTAATAATACAGGTCCCGTCACATTCGTTATTAACTCAAAACAGCTGTAAGGTTCACTTTGCTGTTAGATACTCTAAAAACAGTGTTGCTGTAGTAAGGTAGATTAATACTCCGATTATATCGTTTAATGTTAATGTTATAGGACCTGTGGCTACTGTAGGGTCTCTTTTTAATTTAAGTGATATGTAAGGTAAAATTCCCCCTAAAAGGGTTGCAATAATAACATTAAGGAATATGGCTATAGCTATAACAACTCCAATAATATGGGTTTCAATCCATACATAGGATATTACCCCTACTATAAAAGAGATTACCCCAGCTACAACCACAGATACCTTTAACTCCCTAAGTAAAAACTGTATAAAGTCTTTAAAATACTCGGTTATCTTCCCTGTGGCTAATCCCCTTGCTGTGATTATTGCAGACTGGGAACTAATCATTCCAGAAACAGCGGTAATAAGTGGGAGGAAGAATATTACAGGTAAAAACTGTTTCACTGTTAGCTCAAAGGCACTTATGATAAAAGCTGACACTATTTCCCCGAAAACAACTACCAACAACCAAGGTAATCTAAGTTTAGCTATCTTTAGTATATGGCTGGTGTAAAAAAGCTCCTCTTCCTGTGCCCCAGCCATTTTAAAGAAATCCTCTGTTGTTTTCTCAGTTATTGCATCTAATATATCGTCCACATATATAACACCTATCAGCTCCCCCTCTTCATCTACAACAGGTAGCATAAGTAGGTCATACCTTTGGAAGTAATCAATAGCCTCACTTTTTGTAGCATTACTTTTAAGGGATATAACCTCTGTTTCCATAATATCCTTTACTGGAACTGTAGGTGGGGCGGTAAGTATCTCTTTTATTGAAACAACCCCTAAAAGTCTATCTTTACTGTCCACTATATATATGTATATAACCTCTATA
>JAADEV010000113.1 GCA_013153295.1 Aquificota bacterium
TTTTTACCCTCTTGGGCTTTCTTTATATGAACCATATTCCAAATAATCCTTGGAAGGAGATGGAACATAGCCCCTGCTATTGTAAGTCCACCAAAACCAAATACCATAAGAACCATATGGAGGGGGACTGTTTTGTAGTTTTCACTACCAGCTGTATGCATACCAACAAGCAGACCTATAAACAGGAAAACAAGCCCAGCAATAAAAAACTTTAAGATATAAGGCAACTCCTTATGGGTCGTTGATTTTACACTTGAGTAAACAATATAAAAGACAGCTATCAGCCCTAAAAGTAGAATAGAGCCACCTACAGCAACAACCTTATACTGTAGTATCCCAAAGCCAATAAGGACAACTGCCACACCTACCTGACTAACCCAAAACACCACCCTTGCCACCTTCATATTTAGATTTGTCATTAGAAGTAAAGGTATCCACGCCAGTTCAACCCCAATAACAGCGTTAAACATAGTCCCTACAGTTATTGTGTGGAGGGCAAACTGGAACGGGATAAACGGAAAGCCTTCAACAGGAATATAAGCCAAAACAAAAAGTAAAGCCCCTAAATTCATATACAGTATAGAAGCTACTAAAAACCTTACAGTTATAGGTTTTAGGTTCTTTAAAGTAGGTAGTATATGGATTGTAAAAAGGATAACAGCGGTTAAAGTAAAAAGGGAGGCTACAGGGTATTTTTGTAAAAACATAAAAAGGGAGGATAAACCTGCTGAAGCGAATACAAAAGCCTGTAGCTTTTCATTTTTTAAACTTGTTTGCTGTGAGTTTGGGATTATCTGATAGGCGGCACCTATTATAGTATGTAGTATAAATCCAAACACAGAAAGTATACCTACAAAAACATAATCATAGCCAAGGGCGTATGAAAAAACAGACACAAAAAGGTCTGTAAAAGCCAGAATAAAAAAGAAAGGGGTAAGTTTAGAAACATAAAACATACGCCTACTCCAAAGTGGTATTATTTTTTTTAAACTAACACAAAAAGGGGAAAAATCAGAATGATAAAGGTCAGAGTGGAAAAGCTAATATTCGGTGGCAAGGGATTGGCAAAAATAGATGGAAAGGTTTGTTTCGTTCCGTATGTCCTTCCAGATGAAGAGGTAGAAGTGGAGATACAAAAGGAAAAGAAAGATTTAATAGAATGTAGCCTTAAACAGGTGTTAAAACCTTCCCCTTACAGGGTAGACCCTGTCTGTGTTTACTTTACCAGATGTGGAGGTTGTGATTACCTACACATACAGTATGACAAACAGGTAGAAATAAAAAACGAAATATTTAGGGAAACGCTACAAAAAATAGGAAAGTTAGACAGTATCCCCCTTGAAGAGCCTGTAAAATCCCCACAAATCTTTTACTACAGAAACAGGGTTCAGTTTAAAGTGCAAGGGGACAAGGTAGGGTTTTATGAGAAAAACAGCAACAAAGTGGTTGATATAGACGGTTGTATGCTTATAAACCACAGGTTAAATCTGTCTTTAGATGGATTAAAAAAACTACTTGAGTTGTTTTACATAAAGCCATCACAGGTTCATATCCACGGGAGCAACCTTGGGCAGATAGCTGTAAAGTTCATATTCCCCAGATATATAAAAAGTATCCCTGTAGGACAGAAGCATATTAAACACTTCCTTGGTGATGAGCTTGTGGGATACGGTATGTATTATCAAGAGGGTAAAAAGGTAAAAAAGTTAGTAGAAGTAGGTTCACCGTTTGTGTATGAAAGGCTGAAAAACTACCTTTACAGGGTTAGTATAAACTCCTTCTTTCAGGTAAATCCATACCAAACAGAAAATCTTATAGATATGGTTGAAGAGGTTGTAAAGGAGAAAAAGCCAGAAGTTGCCTTAGACCTTTACTGTGGAGTAGGGACATTTTCCATTCCTATGGCTAAACACTGTAAAAAGGTTTTTGGTGTTGAAATAAGCCAATCTGCTGTAAACGATGCAAACCACAACAGAAAACAGAACAGGGTTAATAACCTGTTTTTTAAGAAGGCAGACGCATCAAAGGTATTAGATTACATACAGAAAAAAAACCCAGACCTTGTCCTTGTAGACCCCCCAAGGAAAGGACTTGATAAACAGACTATACAGGTTCTTAACAACTTGAAAAATCTAAAAACAGTTATATATATATCCTGTAATCCTTCTACACTTGCAAGGGATATAACCCTCTTTAAGGAAGGGGGATTTAATCTAAAATCCACTAAAATGGTGGATATGTTCCCCCATACACACCATATTGAAAGTTTTTCAGTCCTTGAGAGGGTGTGATATAATAACAGAGTTTACGGATGGGTGCCCGAGCGGCCGAAGGGGCAGCACTGGAAATGCTGTGTGCGGTTTTTCCGCACCGTGGGTTCAAATCCCACCCCATCCGCCATTGGAAAAAAATCAGATTGCCGGGTCTCTCCGGGTAGGGACTGGTGAACCCCGCCAGGCCCGGAAGGGAGCAACGGTAAGCCAGTTCCCCTACGCCGGTAGAGGGTGCCCGGCTTTATATACACCGAGGTTAAAATGCCTTTAGTATATGTGGTTGAAGACGACGAGGATATTAGCTATCTCCTTGCCTTCAATCTAAAAAAAGAAGGTTTCCAAGTAAAGCCGTTCCTAAGTAGCGTTGAAGCCCTAAAAAGCCTTGAGACCACAAAGCCGGATATTATACTCCTTGATATAATGCTACCTGATATAGACGGTTTAGAGTTTTGTAAACTGGTAAAATCCAACCCTGAAACTGAGGATATACCTATTATTATGATTACAGCAAAGGGAACAGAGATAGATAAGATTGTAGGGTTGGAGCTTGGGGCAGACGACTATATAACCAAACCGTTTTCTATAAAAGAGGTTATAGCCAGAATAAAGGCTATCCTTAGACGGGTAAACAAAATCTCCCGTAAAAAAACACCACCAAAAAAGGATTTACAGATATTTCCAGACAAGTTTGAGGTGGTTGTAGACGGGGAAAAGGTAAACCTTACGCCAACAGAGTTTAAGCTGTTAAATCTGCTTGTAAACTCAGATGGTAAAGTTTTAACAAGGGAAAAAATACTGGAAACTGTGTGGAACAACAACTACGAGGTTTTTGACAGAACTGTAGATGTCCATATAAAAAACCTACGGGACAAACTAGGTGATTACGGCAAAAGGATAAAAACAGTAAGGGGCATAGGCTACAAATGGGAAGTGGATTAACACCTTTTAACCTGCTTTCTTAATACCCTCTTATTAAGAAATCAGCCCTAAATTATTCAGTTTTTTATGATTTTTCTCATTAACACCTACTTTAAAAAGGAATATCTTATAAAGTAAGTTAATACAAACTAACTATAAAGGAGGTGAGAAAAGATGGTAGCAACAA
>JAADEV010000080.1 GCA_013153295.1 Aquificota bacterium
GGAATATCGCCTCTTTTGAACCGTTTGAGGGTATAATCTCCCTATCTGGGTCAAGGTAAACACCAAACCTGTTTTTAAACCATTTTGATACTGCATCCCTTAAATCCTTTCTCCCAGCTACAGATGGATACTGGCTTACTTCTGGCACAGCTTTTATTAACGCTTCCTTTATCTTAGGGTCTGTAGGTTCCTTCGGGTCTCCAGTTCCAAAGTCGTATATCTTTACACCCTTTTCCTTAAGCTGGTTTTTTATCCTTACCAATTCTTCCATAGGATAAGGCTTAAGAGCTTTTATAAGACTGTTCATTTTTCACCCCTTTTTAAAAATTATGATAATTAAATAATTAACAACTAACTGCTGATAAAATCAAATAATTATTGTATTGTAAGCCTGAAAAAACGGTTTTATAGAGTAGTTTGGTATAATATGGAGTAGTCTTTTGTCTGGAGAGGGTTTTGGACAAAGATATAAAGGTTGATTTGGAAGTTTTAATATTAGCCGATGGGATAGATACTAACAGTCTACAGGAAGGGGAAGAACTTACTTTAGAGGATTTTTCCACCTGCCTGTCTGTAAACAGAATACCCTTTTACAAAGGAAGGATAAAAAAGGAAAACAGCCTTCTACTGTGTAGAATTACCAAAATTCTGAATAAAAACCAATCCCTTGATTTAAAGGAGAAATACCTAATATAGGAGTGGAGATGGCACAGATTTTAGATGGTAAAGCCCTTGCAAAAAGGATAAGGGAAGACCTAAAAAAGGAGATAGATGGCTATCTAAAAAAGGGTATGAGAAACCCTTCACTGGTGGTTATTCTGGTTGGAGACGACCCTGCTAGTAAGGTTTATGTGGAAAATAAAAGGAAAGCCTGTAAAGAGGTTGGTATAAATTCGCTGGTTTTTAACCTTCCAGCTGAAACAACACAGGAAGAACTACTTAATCTGATAAAAAAATTTAACGAAGATGATGATATAGATGGTATACTTGTCCAACTACCTCTACCTTCCCATATAAACACACAGAAGGTTATACAGGCAATATCCCCTGAAAAAGATGTGGACGGCTTCCACCCACTTAATATGGGTAAGCTGGCTACAGGTATGGACGGGGCGATAATTCCCTGCACACCACTTGGTATATGGATAATGTTAAAACATTACAAGATACCTACATTTAAAAGAGATGTTGTTGTTGTTGGGGCAAGTAATATTGTTGGTAAACCTATGGCTTTACTGTTTTTAAGAAAGGAGGAAGCCCCTGTATCTGTATGCCATATAAACACAAAGAACCTTAAAAACTATACAAAAACCGCTGATATTCTTATTGTAGCTGTAGGGAAACCTAACCTTATAACACCTGATATGGTAAAGGAAGGTGTTGTTGTTATTGATGTTGGTATAAACAGAACTGAAGATGGCAAGCTGGTCGGTGATGTAGATTTTGAGGGTATAAAGGAGAAGGCACAGGCTATCACCCCTGTGCCGGGGGGTGTGGGTCCTATGACTGTGGCATCACTTCTTTTAAATACAGTTAGTATCTACAGAATGAAACACGGCTTTACCCCACACCCACTTACAGATATTTAGGCATTATTATTGTTGTTGCTACTTGCAGGTTGGTTATTTCCCGGTCTTTGGTAAGGAACTGGTATATACTGGACAGATGAAGGCATACCTGTAGGCTGTGGGTATAAATCCATAAGGGCGTAAACCTCTTCAGGCACATCTGTAGAAACGCGAAGACCTAACTCTTTTAGCTTATCTACAGTGATTGGGTAGTCGTGGGTATACTTTCCAAGGGATAACTCTTCGGCTACCTTTGTTGCCACCTCCTCAGAGTATCCTTTCTTTAAAAGTAGGTTTTTCACATTATCAAACATCTGTTTTAATGCCTTTTCACTAACATCTATCTTTACCCAAGTTGTATCGTCTATCTCGTTAGGGTCTTTTATATCTTTTATCTTTACCAGTGATGCCGCCGGTTCTGTTCCAAGCTGTGGGTCAACAGGTCCTAATACTGCGTGTTCGTCCATTATAATCTGGTCTGCGGCAAGGGCTATAAGTGTTCCACCTGACATAGCGTAGTGGGGAACAATCACCCTTACCTCTGCAGGGTGGTCTGCTAAAGCCTGTGCAATCTGCGTTGCCGCCAACGCCAATCCACCGGGGGTATGGATTATAAAATCAATCGGCATATTTTTTGGGGTCATTCTGATAGCCCTTAAGACCTGTTCACTGTCCTCAATGGTAATAAACCTCATCATAAAGAAACCTAAAAATGAACGGGTTTCCTGTCTGTGTATCATTGTGATGACCCTTGAATTACGCTTTTCTTCTATTGCCTTTATCAGCCTTTCCCTACTCCATTCAAGGGTCTGGGCTTTAACCATTGGAAAGATTAACAACATTAAAAACACTAACCAAAATAACTGGTTAATCCATACAACTGTTGGGTCCATCACATATCCTCCATTTAAGTTTATTGTTGTATCTCTTCAAAAGTTTTTCTTATTTTTTCTTCAAGCTGGTTTTTGTCCTCTACCTGACTTACAAGTTGGAACAGGTATCTGTTGTCCTCAAGTCCGTTTATCTTCTTTTTGTAATCCCCTGTGTTATATCCCTTTTCCTGTCTTATATGGTTAAGTATATTTTTACCTATATAAAGTAGATACATCTTATCAAGGGATATTGTGTTTCTAACAAGTAGTCCAAAAAAGAAGATACCCTCTTCCAAATTATGTTTAAGGAAGCCTTCTGCAACCCTTTCTGCTAAAAATATAATTTTTTTATACCTGTCTGTCTCACCAAGGTAGTGGTTAATATACTCCCCAGACACATTTAGATGGGTAAAATCCTCGTTTAGACCTTTTTTAAATAAGGTTATATACTCTGTGTTTACAGCCTCTTCAGGGGTGTAATCCATAAGAAGGTAGGACATAATAAAATGCCATATATCAACCACCTCTATCTGGACATTTTCCAAATCAGCTTCCTGTTTTTTCCACCATTTCCAAGGTAGGCTGTCAACTAACTCTGCACACTCTATCCAAGTAGCCCTTGCAAAATCCTCTTTGGTTCTTACCTTCCGCCAGTTTTCGTTTATCTTCCTGTTTAGCTTCTCCTGTAGCTGGAACATCTCAAGGAGTTTTGTATCCATTACAGAAGTCCCCTTTTCTTAAGGGCGTCTTCATAAATCCTGTTGTATAGTATCCTCCACTCTGGGGTTCCTTCTATAATCTTTTTAGAGTAGGATTTTATCCGCTGTCTAACTTCCCTGTCTATCTCCTTCTCTTCCTTTACAAGCTGTTTAAGTATCTCAAAGACCTTTTTTCTTATTCTGTTAGGGTGTTCAAAAATCT
>JAADEV010000010.1 GCA_013153295.1 Aquificota bacterium
GAAGGTTTCAGCCCCAAGACCGGAAAAGATGGCACAGATAATAAGGAAAGCCGGCTTCAAACCAGCCCAACGGGACACCTACTACAACATTGTAAAGTATTTTTAAAAGAGTATAATAACAGGGATTATGCAGGTAAAAAACCGCCTGCTGGGGATTACCTGCGTTTACAAAGGCGGAATAAAAATAACCCAGCCCAAAGTGTTTTACTTTGGATTAAAGGTGTAAGTATGGTTGTATTAATCACCCAAACACCCATTGAAGACCAAGATTTAGAACATCTGGTAGGAAGGGTTTTCTTTAAAGCAATTGATTTACTTGGTGGTTTACAAAGGTTGGCAGAATACAGAGCCTTAACTTGGCTACCTTCACTTGCAAGGGCTTCATTTGTTATCGTCCTTAGGGAGGAGTATCTAAAAACAGAGGAAGAGATAGCAAAAATTGTAGGTATATCCAAATCCACCGTTAGAACAATACTAAAAGCTGACCCAAACCTTGCCCTTTACAAAATACAACATTTTGATGAGCTTACCAAAGAAGAAAAAAGGGAGTTAAGGGTTCATATAGCTGGAGGAATAGCCAAACTGTCCTACAAACTGGTTAAAGATGGACAGGAAGCCCAAACATTACTTGAGTTCTGTAGGGAGATGTCCGCTAAAGCTGTTCAAGCCTGTGATGCCCCTTGGGCTTACATTGTATTAAAGAATATAAAAGGAACAAGATACCCTGTAGAAAGCCCAGAACCATTAATAGAAAAACTGTCAGGTATAACAATAAAGGGTTATCCAGCGGAGGAAGTCCTAAAAAATATCTCATACCCAATTAAAAACCCAGCCCAGCTACTACACGAGATAAAAGAGTATATAGATATGAAACAGAACCATTAAACAAGGGGTAGTATGGAAAAGGCTACAATAAAAGTTAAAAGATTTGATGGCAAAAGGGAGTGGGTTGACAGCTATAAGGTTGATATAGACGATAGGACAACTCTTATAGAAGCGTTAATGGATATACAAAACTACCAAGACCCCTCCCTTTCCTTCCGTGTCCAATGCCGTAGTGCAATATGTGGAACCTGCGGTGTAAAGGTAAACGGTGAAAAACATATCCTTGCGTGTAAAACAAAGGTGGTAGACCTTTTAAAAGATGGTGAGGTTTTAGTAGAGCCACTTTCCAATATGGAAGTGATAAAAGATTTAGTTGTAGACCACAGCCAGTTTTTAGAAAAGATAAAACAGGTAAAAGGTTGGTTTGAGCCTGTTGACCAGTTCCAACCTGTATACCCTGAAGATGTAGAAAAGATAGATAAAGAAACAGACTGTATACTCTGTGGAGCTTGCTACTCAATCTGTCCTGTGTTTGAAACAGACCCACAGTTTGGGGGACCGATAAACTTTGTTAAAACATACCGTTTCTGGAAGGACAAAAACGACCGCCTTAAAGATGAAAGGATACACCTTGCAAAGGCAAATCATATAACAAGCTGTGTCCACTGTAAATACTGCACATTTACCTGCCCCAAGCAGATACCAGTGGAACAGGACATAATGCAGATAGAGTTCTACGGAAAACAGAAAGGGATAATAGAAGAGGACAACCTAAACCAAGGGTTTGGCTTCTCTACACCGTTTGGCTTCTAACATACTTTTCCTTAAACAGTAGTAAAAGGTTATCTATCATAACAATAATAATAGGGGCTAAGAAAACTCCAAGGAAACCAAACAGGTTTAAACCTCCAAGTATAGCAAAAACCAAAACCATAGGGTGTATACTTGTTTTATCCCCTATAACCACAGGCTTAATAATATTATCAATGGTGCTTATAACAAATGTGCCGTAAAGGGTAAACAGAAAACCTGTTAAAAACCCTTTTGTAAAAAATGTGTAAACTGCAACAGGTATCCACACAAGGGAAGCCCCACCAATAGGTATAAACGCCGCAACAAATGTGATAAAAGCCCAAAAATAACTCATCTCAAGCCCTAAGAAAAAATAACCTATAAAGGAAAGAACTCCCTGTGCTATAGCAGTTAAAACAGAGCCTAACACAACCCCTTGTATAGCCCTGTAGCTTTTCATAATTAAAAACTTCTTTTCCTTATCAGGTAAAGGAATAGTTGAGTATATCCTGTAGTATAGGGCTTTCCCATCTTTAAAAAGGAAAAATATAGTTATTAACATCATAACTATCCCAACTACAAGTAAGGTTAAATCAACAAATATACTTTTACCCTGCTGTATAACAAAGGAGACAATCTCGTTTATAAAGCCCCTAATCGCATCGCTAATATCCACATCTATATTTAAGGTAGCCAGTGTTTCCTTCATAAGGATATAAATATCAGACAGAACAGGGGTGTCCTTAACAAAAACCTCTAAATTCTGGTATCTGGATACAGCCTCCATAATCTTAGGGTATATGATGGTAATCTGGCTTACAAAAAATGCCACCAAGGTTATAGAGGGAATAATAATGAAGAAAAACACAAGGACAGTCATAATAAATGAAGCTAAAATCTTACTTCTCAGTTTTACCAGCAAACGGAGGTATACAGGGTAAAGGATTATAGTTATTAGGACAGACAGAATTATCAGCTTTAAAAAAGGTTGAAAAAGAAGATACCCAAGGAAAAGAAAAAAAGATAGGAAACCAAAGAAAAAGATGTTTCCTATCTGGTCATTAGAAGTCAATATTCAGGCTATTCTTCTCCTTTTTTTAATGCCCCTGCAAGGAATGTAAGAGCCCCTGTAAGAATTGTAAACAGTGTCATAACAATAAATGCTGTCCACGCTTCCATATCTACCGCCTCCAACCCTTTATTTGTAGAAAATACTGTATCTTATATAGTTATGTTTAGTCAAGCTACCTAAAATCTAACTGTTCAGTATTTCCAATGCTTCGTCCACTGTTATACCTTCGTGGACTATCTTAGATAAAACATATGTTATCTTAGAAACATCATCGTGTTGGAATATATTCCTACCTACAGAAAGACCTGCACAACCTGCAACAACAACCGCATCGTATACCATCTGTAATAGCTCTTTATCAGAGTTAACCTTAGGACCCCCTGCAATTACTACCGGGACTGGGCAACCTTCAACAACCTTACGGAATGTATCAGGGTTTCCTGTGTAAGGAACCTTTACAATATCTGCCCCAAGTTCAGCCCCAAGCCTTGCAATATGGGCAATAGCATCTGGGTCAAATGGATTTTTAACCTCAGGTCCCCTGTAGTAAAGCATTGCAAGTAATGGCATCTGCCACTCTAAACAGGCTTTTGATACAGTCCCAAAATCCTTTAGCATCTGCTTTTCATCTTCAGCCCCAATATTAA
>JAADEV010000133.1 GCA_013153295.1 Aquificota bacterium
ATAGAAAGGGCTAAAGAGAGTATAAAACAGGCTGATGCTGTGCTTATTACAGCTGGGGCTGGTATGGGTGTAGATAGCGGATTACCTGACTTTAGGGGAACTGAGGGCTTTTGGAGGGCATACCCAATAGCAAAAAAGTTAGGATTAAGGTTTGAAGAGTTAGCAAACCCAAGGTGGTTTGTTGAAAATCCGAAACTGGCTTGGGCTTTTTATGGACACAGGTTAAATCTATACAGAAAAACCCAGCCACACCAAGGTTTTTACATACTAAAAAAACTTGGGGAAAGTAAAGAAGGTGGATACTTTGTATTTACCTCAAATGTAGATGGGCAGTTTCAAAAAGCTGGCTACGATGAGAAAAGGATAGTGGAGATACACGGGTCTATCCACCATTTACAGTGTGTAAAACCCTGTATAGACGATATATGGTCTGCTGACGGTGTGGAAGTAAAGATAGATATGGATAAGTTTGAGGCAATACCACCACTACCACAATGCCGACACTGTGGGGATATAGCCAGACCTAACATTCTAATGTTTGGGGATTGGAGTTGGATACCCCACAGAACAGCTGGACAGGAGTTTAGATTTGAAAGGTGGTTGGAAAAGGTTGATGATATGGGCTATAGGCTGGTAATAATAGAGATAGGGGCAGGAAAGGCTGTTCCTACTGTAAGAATGCTGTCAGAAAGGGTAGCAGACAGGTTTTCAGGAACGCTTATTAGGATAAACCCAAGGGATTATGAAGTTCCATCAAAAAGGCATATATCTATACCTTTAGGCGGACTTGAAGGTATAAAAAGGATTACAGAAGGTATAGTGGAGGTTTAAAAAATGGATAAAAAGGTGGCTATACTCCTTGATGATTTTGTAGAAGAGGTAGAGTTTATATATCCCTTATACAGACTGAAAGAAGAAGGTTTTACAGTGGAAATCCTATCCCCAAGAACAGGTGAGTTTAAAGGGAAGAAAGGGCTTACATTCCACTCTAACAAAAAGGTAAACCCTGATACAGCAGACCAATATATAGGGGTTTTTATTCCCGGAGGATACGCTCCGGACAGACTAAGGAGAAGTGAAGATATCTTACAGTTTGTAAGAAATATACACCAACAGGGCAAAGTGGTAGGGGCTATCTGCCACGCACCTTGGGTTCTTATATCAGCAGGGATAATAAAAGGAAAAAGGATTACCGGTTTCTTCTCTATAAAAGACGATATACAAAACGCAGGGGCGGTATACACAGGAAACCCTGTAGAGATTGATGGGAATATAATAACAGCAACAGACCCAGAGGCTATGCCTGAGATGTTAAAGAAAATGGTGGATATGTTAAAAGGTTAATGGAAGTATTAAATCTGGTTTTTAATAGATTAGGAAACAGTGTATCAATACTTATAGATTACCCAGAAGTCCAGATACAGCTTTTAGATAGTATCCACCTTTACGCCAACGGGATACATCGGGAGATAAAAGGGCTGTCTGTAGGAAAAAATCTAACTGTAGATATACAGGTTAGCTGTGGTAGTGTAGAAAAAAATTCAGAGCTTGTTTTTACAGAAAGGGGGGTAGAGATACCTGAAGTGGGACAGTTTAAGCCTATAGCGGAAGGTTTCCTATCCACAGATACAGAACTTCTGTTTAAAGTAGCCTCCAACAGCAAAACTGCACACCTTAACAGAGGGGACGGGGTGTTTTTACATCAGGAAGGGTTTTTTACCAGTGTAGGGTTATTACTGTGTATATAGTAGCGGTAATTTTAGCACTAATACTTATTAGCTGTGATACAAAGGTTGAAGAGAAGGCAAAAACCTCAGGGAGGCTTGTATCCTACCTACATAAAGTAGAAACAGGGGATATGGAAGACAGGATAAAAGAAAAATACCCTAATCTACAAATAGGGCTTATATACTACGACATAGAAGAAAAAAGATACAAAGCGGTAGACCCAAGGAAAGGGTTGGAAAGGTTAGGATACTACCCATCTTTTAACAAAGAGTTTTACTACTACCTGATGTATAAGTTAACCAAAGAAAAACTAAAAGAAAAACACGACCTTGTGGAAAAAAAGCTAATAGAAACCCTTGAAAAATACCAAAGGTATATGGAGGAGGCGAAAAAGACAGAAAGGAAAAAAAGGGAGATGATAGAGTTAGTAATAAAATACGGCGGTATAGGGATAATCCTATTCTCCCTTATAGTAGGAGTATCTATAGCCTACCTCCTTTTTTCTATAGCCAGAAAACATTTATAATAAGATGAAATACCTACAGGGGAAGTGGATTTGAAGATAAGAATTGGAACAAGGAAGAGTAAACTTGCCCTATGGCAGGCAAACTACATAGCATCAAAACTTAAAGAGCATTATCCTAACATACAGGTGGAGCTTATAAAGATAACAACCAAAGGGGACAAGATACTTGATGTTCCTTTAGCAAAGGTTGGAGGTAAGGGACTTTTTGTTAAAGAGATAGAGGAAGCCCTACTAAGGAAGGAGATAGATATTGCCGTCCACTCATTAAAAGATGTTCCCACATACTTTCCAGATGGACTTGGTATAGTGGCAGTCCCAGAGAGGGAAGACCCAAGGGACGCATTTTTATCTGTTAAATACAACTCCTTAGAGGATATGCCTGCAGGGGCAGTTTTAGGGACAAGTTCCCTTAGGAGAAAGGCGCAGATACTAACAAAAAGAAAGGATATACAGGTAAAGGATTTAAGGGGGAATGTGGACACAAGGATAAGGAAGTTAGAGGAAGGGCAGTATGATGGGATTATACTTGCCTATGCAGGGCTGAAAAGACTTGGACTTGAGGGAAAGGTGAAACAGGTATTTTCCCCTGAGGAGATAATACCTGCGGTGGCACAGGGATTACTTGGTATAGAAGCAAGGCTTGACGATAAGGAAACAGTAAACATAGTTTCTGTTCTAAACCACAGGGAAAGTAGTATAAGGGCTGAGGCAGAAAGGTCTTTCCTAAAAACACTTGAAGGTGGCTGTCAAGTTCCACTTGGGGCTTACTCCACAGTGGAAGGGGATAAGCTAAAAATCGCAGGTTTTGTGGCAGATTTAGAGGGGGAAAGGTTCTTTAAAAAAAGTATACAAGGTGATATATCCTCAGTAAAGGAGCTTGGGGAAACACTTGCTAAAAAACTTATAGATATGGGAGCAGGTAAAATACTACAGGAAATATACTGTAAGGGGGATTAGTATCCTGTGTTAAACCCAAAAACTGTAGCTGTTATTATTCTCCTTGGAATACTATCCCTGTTTCCTAATATAA
>JAADEV010000141.1 GCA_013153295.1 Aquificota bacterium
AACCATTTCATCTATAGAGATACACTTAACCTTACCAACTTAAAAACAGCAGTTTGATTACTTGCAATTTTTTTCTTTGTTTTTATGTAGGTTTTTGGTCAACTACCAACTTGGGGGTAAATCAACCTCACATTAATTTATGTTATAATATCTACTTGCAAAAAATTTTGAGGAGGTTTTTGTTTATGTCTATAACCCCAGAAAAGAAAAAGGAGCTGATACAGAAGTTTGGCAGATTTGAAGGGGATACAGGTTCTCCAGAGGTTCAGATAGCTATACTAACAGAAAGGATAAAAAATTTAACAGAACATATTAAAGCTAACAAAAAAGACCTCCACTCAAGGAGAGGTCTAATAGGAATGGTTAATAAAAGGAGAAAACTCCTTAAGTATCTAAAGAGACACAACCCTGAAAGGTATAAATTTATTGTTGAAGAACTAAAAATAAGAGAAGTGTCTGGAGATAAATAATGGGTGAAGTAGGGGATATTACCGTCCAAAAGGTAGAAACAAAAATCAACGATGCACCAATCTCTATAGAAACAGGATACTTTGCAAAACAGTCAAGTGGAGCAGTAATAGTAAGACAAGGGGAAACAGCAGTTTTAGTAACGGCGGTTGTTTCCGAAGAGCCACAGGCGGATATAGATTTCTTCCCTATGACAGTTGAATACAGGGAAAAAACATACGCATACGGTAAAATCCCCGGTGGTTTTGTAAAAAGGGAAGGAAAGCCTAATGTAAGGGAAATCCTTGTATCCCGTCTTATAGATAGACCTATCAGACCATTATTCCCCAAGGGCTTTTTCAACGATGTTGTTATCACTGCAATGACCCTATCCGCAGATGACAAATACGACCCTGATGTCCTTGCGATAGTTGGGGCGTCTGCCGCATTACACCTTTCTGAAGCACCGTTTGAAGGTCCAATAGCAGGTGTAAGGGTGGCAAGGGTAGACGGTAAATTTGTTGTAAACCCAACATACCAGCAGAGAAACCAGTCTGATATGGATATAGTTGTTGCAGGGTCAAAAGATGCGATAGTTATGGTTGAAGGCGGCAGTGAGGAGGTTTCAGAAGAGGATATATTAGAGGCTATACTTTTTGCCCACGGGGAGATAAAAAAACTGATAGATATACAGGAAGAGCTTAGACAGAAAGCAGGTGGAAAAGAGAAGATAAAAGTTGAAACAGATGAAACTGATGAAAAACTGAAAGAACAGCTTGAAAGTTTAGTAAAGGACAAAGTAAAAGAAGCCCTAAACATTACAGACAAAAAAGAAAGGAAGAAAAAACTTGCTGAGATATTTGAAGAAGCAGTTTCCCAGATAGAGATACCAGAGGGTAAAGAGAAAAAGGTAGAAACTATATATAAAGATATTGTTTCCTCAGTAATGAGGGAGAAGGTATTAAAGGAAAAGGTTAGAATAGACGGTAGAAAACCAGACGAAATAAGACCTATCTGGATTAGAACAGGATTATTCCCAAGGATACACGGAAGTGCCATATTCACAAGGGGACAAACACAGGCATTTGTAGCCACAACCCTTGGGGCGCCGGGGGACGAACAGATAGAGGAAAGTATAGAGGAAGGGGAAGAGAAAAAGAGATTTATGCTACATTACAACTTCCCTCCGTTTAGTGTAGGGGAGGCAAGACCTCCAAGGGCGCCATCAAGGAGGGAAATAGGACACGGAAACCTTGCGGAAAGGGCTATAGAGCCTCTCATACCCCCAGAGGAAGAGTTCCCGTATGTTATAAGGGTTGTATCTGAAATACTTGAGTCTAACGGTTCCACATCTATGGCTACCGTTTGTGGAGCGTCCCTGTCCCTGTTTGATGCGGGAGTTCCCCTTAAAAAGCATGTTGCCGGTATTGCAATGGGGCTTTTAAAGGAAGGGGACGAGTATGTAATACTTACCGACATACTGGGAGATGAAGACCACCTTGGGGATATGGATTTTAAAGTAGCTGGAACAAGGGACGGTGTAACATCAATACAGATGGATATAAAGATAAAAGGGCTTACAAGGGAGATACTTGAAGATGCCCTTAAACAGGCTAAAAAGGCAAGAATGCATATCCTTGATCTGATGTATCAAGCTATGGATAAACCGAGACCAGAGCTATCACCACATGCACCGAAGATAATAACAATGAGGGTATTACCTGAGAAGATACCTGTAATCATAGGACCTTCAGGTAAGAATATTAAGAAGATTATAGAAGAAACAGGGGTAAAAATAGACCTACAACCTGATGGGCTGGTTAGAATATACGCAGTTGACGGTGAAAGTGGGGAGAAAGCTAAACAGATGATAGAAGAGCTGATTATGGATATAGAGCTTGGTGAAGTGTATATGGGTAAGGTGACAAGGGTTGAGGATTATGGGGCTTTCGTTGAGCTACTGCCGGGTAAACTGTCCCTACTCCATGTATCCCAGATTTCCCCTGAAAGGATAAGGTCTGCCAAGGATAAGATAAAAGTGGGAGATGTATTAAAGGTTAAGGTTATTGATATAGACGACCTTGGAAGGGCAAAGGTCTCCCTGAAGGAAGTAAAAGAGGAAGACAAGCCTAAAAACAGATTTATGTTTGAAAACCAGCAAGAGAAGGAAGAAGAAAAACAGACCGATTAATGATACTAAGTGATAGGAAGATAAAACAGCTTTTAAAGGAAAAAGAGCTAATTATAGACCCTTTAGAGGATTACCAGATACAGCCCTCCTCGGTAGACCTGAGACTGGGGAGGGATTTTTTAGTTTACTCCCCTGATATACCTGTAATAGATGTAAAGGACAACCAGATACAATCAAAGTTAAAAAAGATTGAGGTTTCACCTGAAGAAGGTTTCCTTATACAACCTAAACAGTTTGTATTGGCTACTACCGTTGAATATATAAAACTGCCAGATTACCTTACAGCGTTTGTTGAAGGTAGGTCTTCCCTTGGTAGACTTGGACTTTTTATAGAAAATGCAGGTTGGGTTGATGCAGGGTTTGAAGGGACAATAACACTGGAGTTTTACAATGCAAACTCAACTCCCTTAAAGATTTATCCAGATATGAGAATTTGCCAGCTGGTTTTTGCCCAAATGGACAGCCCTGCTGAAAAGCCATACAGGGGAAAATATCAAGGGCAGAGAGGCACAACCGCCTCCCGCATTTTTATAGAAAAATAAGCGGCTAAAACCCTGTTTTTCAAAACGGGGATACAGCCGCTTGACATTTTTAAAATTCTTTTTAAAATAAATTTCA
>JAADEV010000085.1 GCA_013153295.1 Aquificota bacterium
TATACACCCCTTCTAAGGTGGTTTATAGTTTGTGATGTTGTTTTTACTGAACTGTCCCCCCTAAGTGAGTATACAGGGACTATTCTGTCCATTATAATAGGGTCAAACTCGTTAAATATCTGTGGCTGAACCATTGATATTTCTTTACCGTATTTGGAAACCTTCCCAAACAGGTAAACCTCCTTCCCTTTTCGGAAAAATGTAAACAGGAAAGGCTTATCGTGGACAAAGTAGGCGTTTATTTTTACATTTCCCTGTCTTAGGACAACTTTAACCTTAAGTTTCCCTTTTTTTATCTTTTTTATATCTTCAACTGTAAGTTTAAGTAAGGCTGTATCCCCGTCCTTTAACTGGGACAGTTTTTTTAGTCTACGGTCTTCATACTTTTTAGGTGTGAAAAAAAGGGCATCGTATACAGTTTCCACCCCAACTTTTTTAAAAGCCCTTTTCTCTATTGGCTTTAGTATGTTTAAGCTGGACAGCTTTTTGGTAAAAAAGTCTGACAGCGGTAGCTGTTCTATCTGTTTTTTTTCTTCCTTCGGTTTTATTTTACTTTCTAACTCGTTTATTAGCTTGTAAAGGTAATCTATAAATGCCTTTTTCTTTGGTAGGGTAAGTGTATCTATCTGTTTTAAATCTTCAAGTATAGCTGGGGTAATGTAGCTTTCCAATAACTGGCTTAAGGTGTCAGAAAGCCCTGTTGTCCTTTCAAGGAGTTTATCATCATACCCCTTTAGCCTTTCTAATATAGCTTTAGCTTTTTTTAGGTTTTTCATTTTTAGCTATAAACTCTTTAAGCTCCTGTAAAAACTCTTCTGGATTGTGTCCGTAGTTTGTTGCCGCTTGGAACAGTGTTTCGTGCTTCTTACAGGAACAAACATTACAATACATACTTTTACTGTTGAAAAACTTCTGTGTAAATGGGTATTTCCTTAATACCTGCTGTATTGTGGTTTTAAGGCTTATTCTCACCTTTTTCCTCCTTGCTTTAGTTAGGCAAGATAGTCCATCTCCATAATAAATCAATTGTGCTGGTTAGACAATGTATCTAAATCACATTTTAATATTGGAAACATTACCTACAGCTTAAAGTGGTAAAATTTTTATCTATTAATTGTTCTGCCTTTTGACAAAACTAAAAACTGAAGGGTTTTAGATTGGAGAAAAAAGTTTTTATAACAGGGATAGGTTCAGGTCTTGGGGAGGCACTTGCCACCCTATTCCACACAAAAGGATACACTGTATACGCTTTAAGTAGACATCTACCTAACCATCTAAAAGGGAAGATACACTTCCAAAGGGCTGATTTACTACAGCTTGAAGCTATACATATGAATATGGAAAAACTTTTAAAGAATGTTGAACATATAGATTTAGCTATACTTAACGCAGGTATCCTAACCCCGTTAAAGGATATATCCCAGACCCCCATCTACGAGATGGAAAAGATGATGGATTTAAATGTCTGGGCAAACAAAGTTATATTAGATTTTTTTATACACAAACCTGTAAAGGTTAAACAGGTTATTGCCATATCGTCAGGGGCTTCTGTAAATGGAAACAGAGGTTGGCACGGCTATTCAATCTCAAAGGCGGCACTTAATATGCTAATAAAGTTATACTCACGGGAGATGGAGGATACCCATTTAATATCCCTTGCACCAGGGCTTATACTAACACCTATGCTTGAGGAGTTTGTCCTGTCTGCTGACGGGGAAAAATTCCCATCTGTGGAAAGGATAAAAAACTCGCCTAAGATGACACCTGAAGAAGGGGCAGAAAGGATTTTTAACAACATAGAGAGATTTAAAACCTTTGAAACAGGTAGCTATATTGATATAAGAAAGATTTAGGAGAGGTGGCAAAGTTGAAAAAGTTCATATTTATCACAGGAGGGGTTTTATCCTCACTGGGAAAAGGTGTAGCGTCTGCCAGTATAGGTTCAATACTGGAAAATATGGGATATAAAATAACATTCCTAAAGTTAGACCCTTACCTGAACATAGACCCGGGGACTATGAACCCCTACCAGCACGGGGAGGTTTATGTAACAGAAGACGGGGCAGAAACAGACCTTGATTTAGGGCATTACGAAAGGTTTACAAACACAGTTCTTTCAAAATACAACAACACCACCTCTGGAAAGTTATACTATTCCCTTTTAGAAAAAGAGAGAAGGGGAGCATACCTTGGGGCTACTGTGCAGGTTATTCCCCACTTTACAAACGAGATAATAAAAAGTATAGAAAGGGCATCATCAAACGCAGATATTACGCTTGTTGAGATAGGGGGAACTGTAGGTGATATAGAGAGTTTACCCTTTCTGGAAGCTATCAGGCAGATGGGATTAGAGCTTGGGAAGGAAAACGCCCTTTTTATACACCTTACATATGTCCCCTATATACAGGCGGCAGGGGAGTTAAAAACAAAACCTTCCCAACACTCTGTTAAAGAGTTAAGGGCTATAGGAATACAGCCAGATATACTAATATGTAGGGCTGATAGACCTCTGCCAAAGGCAATAAAAAGAAAACTGGCAATGTTTACAAATGTGGAGGAAGACGCTGTAATATCAGCCCCAGATGTTGATGTAATATACAGGATACCCCTATACTTCCACAGGGAAAAGATAGACCAGATAATAGCAAAACACCTTAACCTTGAGTATAGGGAGCCAGACCTGAAGCACTGGCAGAAAATTGTCAACAAACTACAGAAATTAAAAGAAGAGGTTGATATAGCTATAGTTGGGAAGTATGTAGAGCTGAAAGATGCCTACAAAAGTATAATAGAGGCATTTACCCACGCCCAGATACCAACAGACACAAAGGTTAACCTACATTGGATAAACGCAGATGAGCTTACAGAGGAAAATATACAGGAGAAACTAAAAGGGTTTGATGGGATACTTGTTCCCGGTGGCTTTGGAAAAAGGGGAGTAGAAGGGAAAATACTTACAGCAAAATACGCAAGGGAGAACAATGTCCCATACTTTGGGATATGCCTTGGTATGCAGGTGGCGGTTATAGAGTTTGCAAGGAATGTAGCAGGGCTTAAAGATGCCCATTCTACAGAGTTTAACCAAGAAACCCCTTACCCTGTTATAGACCTTATGCCAGACCAGAAAAATGTGGACAAAAAAGGTGGCACAATGAGACTTGGGGCTTACAAATGCACGATAAAAGAGGGGACAAAGGCTTACAATATATACGGGGAGAAAGAGATTTACGAAAGGCACAGACACAGGTATGAGCTTAACCCAGAATACAGACAGATACTTGAAGAAAAAGGCTTAATAGTATCAGGTGTATACAAAGGAAAGAACCTTGCAGAGATAATAGAGCTACCTGAAGACAAACACCAGTGGTTTGTAGCCTGCCAGTTCCACCCTGAGTTTAAAAGTAAACCATTTAAGCCACACCCCCTATTTGTGGAGTTTGTAAAAGCCTCCCTAAAAAACAAAAAGAGCAAGGAGGAAGCTAATTGATAAGGGACAACCTAACCCCTAAAGAGATAGTAAAGGAGCTTGATAAATACATAGTAGGACAGAAGGAAGCAAAAAAGGCAGTTGCAATTGCCCTTAGGAACAGGTGGAGAAGGCATAAACTCCCTGAGGAGCTAAGGGACGAGGTGATACCTAAAAACATACTTATGATAGGACCGACAGGTGTAGGAAAAACTGAGATAGCAAGGAGACTTGCAAACCTTGTAGGGGCACCTTTTATAAAGGTAGAAGCTACCAAGTTTACAGAAGTAGGTTATGTAGGTAGAGATGTGGAGACGATTATCAGGGAGCTTGTTGAAGCCTCTTTTAAAATGGTAAAAGCAGAAAAGATAGAGGAAGTCCAAGAAAAGGCAAGGGAGATAGCAGAGGAAAAAATACTTGACTACTTAGTCCCACGGAAAACAAGGGGTTTTGAGGATTTATTCTCTCAGGAAGAAAAGGAAACCTCACCGGCAAGGGAAAAGTTTAGACAGATGTTAAAGGAAGGACAGCTTGATGAAAGGGTTGTGGAGATAGATGTGGAAGAAAAGGCAAGCCCTGTTGTAGGTGGTGTAATAGCCCCGGGAATGGACGATATAGAAAAACAGCTAAAGGACTTGTTTGAGAACATACTTCCTACAAAGAAGAAAAAAAGGAAGATGAAGGTTAAAGAAGCCCTAAAAATACTCCAACAGCAGGAGGCTGAAAAGCTGATAGATATGGAAAAGGTAGCCTCCGAGGCTGTATACAGGGCAGAAAACTTTGGAATAGTGTTTATAGATGAGATAGACAAGGTAGCTGTTAAATCCTCCTCATCATCTCCAGATGTATCAAGGGAAGGTGTCCAAAGGGATTTACTACCTATAGTTGAGGGAACAACAGTCCCAACAAAGTATGGACCTGTTAAAACAGACCATATACTATTTATAGCCGCAGGGGCATTCCACCTTGCAAAGCCATCTGACCTTATACCGGAGCTACAGGGTAGGTTTCCAATAAGGGTTGAGCTACAGGCTTTAACAAAGGAGGATTTTGTAAAAATTCTTACCCAGCCTAAAAACGCCCTTATTAAACAGTATAAAGCCCTTATGGAAACTGAAGAGGTTCATTTAGACTTTACAGATGACGCAATAGAAGAGATAGCCTTTATAGCACAGGAGGTTAACGAAAAGACAGAAAACATAGGGGCAAGGAGATTACACACAATACTGGAAAAAATAATGGAAGATATATCCTTTGAAGCCCCAGACCTTAAAGGGCAACATATAATTATTGACAAAAAAATAGTAAGGCAGAAATTAGAAGATGTGGTAAAAGATGAAGACCTAACAAGGTATATCCTTTAATAAGGAGGTGTGCCGATGGCTACAAAAAAAGAACAAGAGCTGGAAATACTTAAACAGGAAATAGAAAGGTTAAAACAGGAGATAGAAAGGTTAAAAATGCAGGCTTCCACAAACGAAAAGAACCCACTTGAGGCTATGAAAAAGGAAACAATAATAAAGCTACTTGACGAGACAGAGGAAGTGGTCAAAAAAGCCTTCTCCATAGTGGAAGGTATGCTTATAGGGGCTATAGAAGGGGTAAAGAAAAATATAAAGTAGAGGGGTAGGAAAATGGAAGAAAAAATAAACGATATGCCTATACCATTCTCCCAGCTTATAAAGGAGCTGGATTTAAAGGATAAAGCTACCGCCTATGTGCTTATAGAGGCGGAAGCCTCCAGTATTCCCCTTATTATGGAGGAGCTTTCAAAAATAGAAAATGTTAGGTCTGCTGATGTGGTTACAGGGCTGTTTGATATTATCGTTTTTATAGAAGGGGAAGACCAACACGAAATCGGCAAAATAGTAGTAAAGGAGATAAGTCCGATAAAAGGTGTAAAGAAAGCAACAACCTGTATAGTGGTTAAGATATAACTATCCTTCCATCTTAGGCTGTCGGCTTAAAAGCATTCTGACAGCCTCCTTTACAGGTAAGTTATTGTATATAACCTGATACACCATATCAGATATAGGCAGGTCTAAACTGAACCTGTCCATTATTTTTTTCACAGCCTTTACAGTTTTAAAACCTTCAACAACCTGTCCAACCTTTTTTAATGCCTCCTCAACGGAAAAGCCCTGTCCAAGTAAGTAGCCAAACCTTCTGTTTCTGGATAAATCCCCTGTAGCAGTTAAAACTAAATCTCCCATACCGGACAGACCGTAAAGGGTTTCAGGTTCACCTCCTAAAACAGAGGCTACCTTTCTCATCTCAAACAGACCTCTGGTAATAAGCCCAGCCCTTGCGTTATTCCCAAGGGAAAGACCATCACTTACACCTGTGGCAACTGCAATCACATTTTTTACAGCCCCACCTATCTGGACACCTATAATATCCCTGTTTAGATACATTCTAAAGTTTTCTGTGTTTAGGCTGTTCTGTATCTCACCACCTATGGTAGTATCCCCTGCAAGGGTTATTGCAGTTGGCAGTCCTAACGCCACCTCCTTTGCAAAGGAAGGACCTGAAAGGGCAAAAACGAGACCCTCCTGTATACTTACACTGTCCTGTATTATCTGGGTAGGTAGCTTTAAGGTGTCTATCTCTATCCCTTTAGACGCAGATATAACAGGTTTATCAATACTACCTTTAATCTTAGTTAAAACATCTCTTATATACTGGGTTGGTATAGCTACCACCAATAGATCACCTTTATCAACAACAGACTGTAGGTCTGTATCAGCTGATATATTACTGTTTAGCTTTATGTTAGGTAGGTATCTGCTGTTTTCCCCTTTGTGGTTAATACTGTCAACAGTATCCCTGTTAATATCCCATAGGAAAACATTTTCAACCTTATTTGACCACGCCTGTGCAAGGGCTGTTCCCCAGCTACCAGCCCCAAGGATAGATAAACTTTTTATCCCCATATTCCTTGCCTACACCACCTCTCTGCCATAAAATAATGCTATGGAAAGTTTCCCCACCGAAAAAAGCTACATAAATAAGAAAATACTTATTATTTCACTACTTCTGTCTGTTGTTGTCAACTTTGTGTTTCTATTTGCCTTTGCCCTAATGGTAAGCCTGCCTAAAGACCTACAAACCCAAAAACCAAAGGAAACCAAAATTAAATATATCACAGTTAAACAACCTAAAAAAAAGAAAACCATAAAAAAAAGAAAAAAGATACAAAAGGTTAAAAAGAAAAGGAAACCCTCCAAAAGAAAGGTTGTATCAAAGGGTAGTAAACAGGCTACAGCAAAGAAAAACACAGGGAAAAGTAGCGGAAAGAGAGCCTCCCTACCATCTGCCACACCTGTTTTACCTGAGCTTGAGATACCCTCAGAAAAAGAGATAGCCCTACCTGAAAGGGAGGTTGATTTAGGGGATATGGTGGATATTCCTGAGGATACAGGACAGATAAAGGACTTTAAAGCCACCTCCCCCGGTGAGTTTAGCATCTCCTTCGGTAGTGAGCTGTCAAAAATTGACAAAACAGCCACAGGGACAGCCACCGGTAGAAAACTGGTTTACAAGCCACCACCTCCAACTGTAAAAACATCTGTCCCTCCCCCACCTGTAAAGGTAAAGCTGTGGATAAGGAAAGACGGAACAGTATCCCGTGTTCAGCTACTTGGGACAACTGGAAACCAACAGATAGACCAGCGTATAAGGGAGTATGTCCTAAGCTGGAAGTTTAACGAGATACCACAGGACGAAGAACAATGGGCTACAACCACAGTAAAGTTTGAAACCAGAAAGTAATGGAAAAGTTTCTGTATATCCTTAAACACTCATTTATAGCTGTAAAGGAGTATAAGGTAAGGACTTTCTTTTCTATTATTGGGATAGCCTTTGGGGTTGCCTCCCTGTCTATTATAGTGGCGGCTGTGGAAGGGTCTTACCAAAAAGCATACCAAACAGTTGAGGTATTTGGACCGGAAAGTATCCTTATATTCGGCGGTTCAAGGGAGGAAAAGGGTGTAAGACAGAGGAAAAAAACATTAACAATGTATGATATACAGATACTTAAAAGGGAGATACCACAGATTAGCCTTATAATGCCTGTCCTCTATGTGGACAACGCCAAGGTATACTACAAGGGGAAGATAACCACAACAAAGGTTTACGGAGTATCAACAGAGTTTGAAAGGGCGTGGAACTGGTATCTAATACAGGGGAGAATGTTTAACAAAGAGGAGGAAAGGACAAAGAAAAATGTATGTGTTATAGGGCTTTACATAAAAGAGACCCTATTTGGGAATGAAAACCCCCTTGGTAAGATGATACTGGTTAACAGGCTACCTTGCACAGTAATAGGGGTTTTATCAAAAAGGGGAACTACACCTACAGGTAGAAACCTTGATGATAGGATACTTATGCCCTACACCACAGTAATGGCAAAATTTAACCACGACTTTATATATATAAACTCCATAAGGATAAGGTTTGAGAAAGGAAGTGATGTAGCCTATCTGGTGGAAAAGGTTAGGGCTGTCCTTAGACAGAACCACAGGCTAAAGGAGGGGCAGGCAGATGATTTCTTTATACTATCACCTACACAGATAACCAGATTTTTAGTAAACCTTACAGGGACGCTTATTCTGTTTTTAGGCTTGTCCTCCCTAATCTCCCTTACAGTTGGGGGATTTGTCCTTGCTAACCTTTTCCTACTTTCTGTCCACCAGAGGAAAAAGGAGATAGGCATAAGACGGGCTGTAGGGGGCAAAAGGAGGGATATACTTATACAGTTTGTATTTGAGGCGGTTGTGGTAAGTATGGTAGGGGCTGTTGTAGGCTTTGGTATTGCAGTTTTAGGGGCGGAGCTACTTACAAAGATAGCCCAGTTTCCTATAAAGTTTTCACCTGTAGCTTTTGTGTTTGCAGTTGTTGTTTCAATACTTGTAGGTATACTCTCTGTTATCAGCCCATCTATAAAAGCCTCAAAATTAAATCCAATAGAGGCTATAAGGGAATGATGCACAAAATATTTATGAACATACTTGTTATAAGCAGAATATTTAGGGAATACAAGGTAAGGTCTGCCCTATCAATCCTCGGCGTTGCCTTTGGCACATTTGCCCTTATCACAATGGTAAGTGTATCCACATCTATGAAAAAAAAGATACAGCAAGATGTGGAGGAGTTTGGGAAAAACCTAATTGTGGTAAAGGCTGGAAAGGTAAGGGTATTTAGGAGGAAAAGCAGAAGTATAACAACCGCCACAACACTTAAACTGTCAGATGCACAGGCTATAAAAAACCAGATAAACCATGTGGTAGATGTATTACCCTCATTTAGTATTTTTTACCCTGTAAGGAAAGGGGGAACAACTGTTTTTACAACCATTGTAGGTGTCGGAGGTAAATACTTTCCGCTAAGGGGTTTAAAACTTAAAGAAGGTAGAATATACACAGGGGAAGAGGAGAGAATAGGGGCAAAGGTTTTAGTGTTAGGTAGCAAGGTGGCGCAGGACTTTTTTAAAGATGAAGACCCGATAGGCAAAACATTACTGGTTTTTAGGGTTCCCTGTAAAGTTATAGGGGTTCTGGAGGAAAAGGGGGTAGACCTTGCAGGTGAAGACCAAGACAGCCTAATATACACCCCCCTTAAAACAGCAATGAGGAGACTTGCAAATGTTGACTATATAAACACCATTTATGTCCAAGTTGACCACCCGGATAACATACCACTGGTAAAAAAAGAGATAAAAAGATTACTTAGGAAACGACACAAACTTAAACCCTTTGAGAAGGACGACTTTACAGTCCTGTCCCCAGACGATTACCTGTTTATGGAAAAACAGGCTTTAAGGATATTCAGTATACTCGGCGGGCTGTCAGCTACAGTATCCTTTCTTATCGGCGGTATAGGAATACTGTCTGTTATGGTTCTAATAGTTTACGAAAGGATTACGGAGATAGGCATAAGACGGGCTGTAGGGGCAAAAAGGTTTGATATTCTAACCCAGTTTTTGTTTGAAGCCAGTTTTATCGCTGTTGTAGGGGGAGCTTTAGGCAGTTTAACAGGTGTATTACTTTCTGTTCTTATATTCCAACTGTTTAACCTACCAGATGGACTGTCCCCACAGCTGGTATTGTCCTCGTTCTTTCTCTCCGTTGTAATCGGCATATTAGCAGGGATATACCCAGCTTACAAAGCCTCCACAATAACCCCTATCCAAGCCCTAAGACGGTGAAACATCATTAGCTCCGCTCCCTATTTTTACACCTTACCTTGTTAATCGTTTAAGTGGGAATAAAGGGTATAATAGTATTTTGTGGGCAAACAAATTAAAGGGGTAGGCTTTTATGGAAAAGATAGATTGGCTGTGTGTTAACACAATCAGGGTTCTATCACTTGACCAGATACAGACCGCCAAATCTGGACACCCGGGAATGCCTTTAGGGGCTTCACCAATGGCTTATGTTCTGTGGGATAGATTTCTTAAACACAACCCTAAAAATCCAAACTGGTTTAACAGGGATAGATTTATACTTTCCGCTGGACACGCATCTGCTATGCTTTACTCACTTTTACATTTGTATGGTTATGACCTTCCCCTTGAGGAGTTAAAAAGGTTTCGCCAGTGGCAGAGTAAAACACCGGGACACCCTGAGTATGGACATACACCGGGAGTTGAGGCTACAACAGGTCCTTTAGGGCAAGGTTTTGGTATGGGCGTTGGAATGGCTATGGCTGAGTGTTATTTAGCAAACTACTTTAACAGAGACGGCTTTAACATTGTTGACCATTACACCTACGCTATAGTTTCCGACGGTGATTTAATGGAAGGTATATCTTACGAGGCTATGGCTTTAGCTGGCAGGTTAAAACTTGGAAAACTTATATACCTCTACGATGACAACCATATAACTATAGATGGAACTACAGATATTACTTGGAGGGAGGATATAAGAAAAAGGTTTGAAGCTAACGGTTGGCAGGTGTTAGAGGTAGAAGATGGGGAGGATTTAGACAGTATAGAGGAGGCTATAAAGCAGGCTCAAGCTGAAAAGGAAAAACCCTCTCTAATTAGGATAAGAACACATATAGGGTGGCATTCACCTAAACAGGACAGTCCTGCTGTCCACGGCGCCCCACTGTCAGATGAGGAGGCAAAACAGACAAAAAGGGCTTTAGGTTTCCCTGAGGACAAAATGTTTTACATTCCACAGGAGGCTTTATCACACTTTAGGAAAGCTGTTGACAAAGGGGCAAAGCTGGAAGAACAGTGGAACAGAATGTTTGAGGAATACAGACAGAAGTATCCACAGCTGGCGAAACAGTTTGAGGATTTTGTAAATGGTGTTTTACCTGAAGGCTGGGACAAGGAACTACCTGTTTATACAGACACATCAAAGAAGATAGCCACAAGGTCTGCCTCAGGGGATACACTTAATATACTTGCTGACAGGATACCAAACATAATAGGAGGCTCTGCAGACCTTGCCTCCTCTAACAAGGTTGTTCTGAAAGGTAAAGGGGATTTTTACTGTGATACCCCTTCAGGGAGGAATATACATTACGGTATTAGGGAACACGCTATGGGTTCTGTTGTTAACGGTATGGCTCTCCACGGTGGGGTTATACCATACGGGGCTACATTCTTTGTTTTCTCCGATTATATGAAAGCCTCCGTAAGACTTTCAGCCCTTATGGGTGTCCATTCAATATTTATATACACCCACGACAGTATAGGGGTAGGTGAGGACGGTCCAACCCACCAGCCTATAGAACAACTTATGAGTTTTAGACTTATACCTAACCTTACAGTTATCAGACCTGCAGATGCAAACGAAACTGTAGAAAGCTGGAAACTGGCTATTGAAAGGAAAAAGCCAGTTATACTGGTTCTTACCAGACAGAATGTCCCTGTTTTAGACCCAAATCTTTACCCTATAAAGGAAGGGGTGAAAAGGGGAGGGTATATCTTAGCAGATGTGGACAATCCAGATGTGGTTTTAGTGGCTACAGGTTCGGAGGTTCACCCCTGTTTACAGGCTAAGGATATACTGGAGAAGGAAGGTATAAAGGCAAGGGTTGTTTCCCTGCCATCGTGGGAGTTGTTCTTTGAACAACCTGAGGAGTATAGAAAAACTGTAATACCTCCGGATATACCTAAGGTGGCAGTTGAAGCAGGTTCAGTTTTAGGTTGGAGGGAGATAATAGGGGACAATGGTATAGTTATCGGTATGGAAGGGTTTGGTGCCTCTGCCCCCGGGGACGAGTTAATGGAAAGGTTCGGCTTTACCGGTGAAAATATAGCAAACAAAACAAAACAGCTTTTAGGCAGGTAAGGGTTAGCCGACCGCCTTAAAGGTCGGCTCTTCAACAAACCTTTTTATTTTTTCCGTTATCTGGTCTACAGTTAATCCAAGCTCCTCCTCAAGCTGGGAGATTTTACCGTGGTGGACAAACCTGTCAGGTATACCAAATCTAAGTAGCCTGTTTGTAAAGCCCTTATCCAGTATAAACTCCGCCACAGCAGACCCAAACCCACCGTTTAAAGCCCCATCTTCCATAGTAATAACATACCTATGGGTGGCTAAAAGTTTCTCCAGTAGCTCTGTATCCATAGGTTTTATAAATCTGGCATTTACCACCGTAGGGTTGAAACCGCTTTTCTTTAACCTTTTCCTTACTTCAAGACCCCTTGGAACATACTTTCCAACAGCAAGGATAAGTATATCTTTCCCCTCCTCAAGGATTTCCCAGCTACCTATAGGTATCTCCTCAAAGCCTTCCTCCCTTTCACCAAAAGCCTCACCCCTTGGATACCTAATTGCAAATACCTTACCGCTTTTTAAAGCTGTATAAAGGAGGTTTCTAAGCTCCTGCCTGTCCTTAGGGGCTGATATTACTATATTTGGTATAGCCCTTAAAAAGGCAATATCGTAAACCCCGTGGTGTGTAGCCCCATCTTCCCCTACAAGTCCAGCCCTATCTATTGCGATAACAACAGGTAGCTCCTGTAGGGCTATATCGTGGATAACTTGGTCGTATCCCCTTTGTAAAAATGTGGAGTAGTAGGACAAAACCGGTTTTATACCTTCAGTTGACAGCCCTGCCCCAAATGTGGCGGCGTGTTGCTCAGCTATACCTACATCAAAAAATCTCTCTGGGAATTTTTCCGCAAACTTTGTAAGTCCGGAACCTTCCTTCATAGCCGGTGTTATTGCCACAATTTTGTCGTCTTTTTCAGCCAGCTCCACAAGTGCATCACCGAAAACCTTACTCCACGAAGGTGCAGAACCAACCTTTTTTATAGGTCTACCTGTAATCTTATCAAAGGGTGAAATTCCGTGGAATGGTGTAGGGTTTTCCTCAGCAGGCTGGTATCCTTTACCCTTCTGGGTTAACACGTGGACTATAATGGGACCCCTCATCTTTTTTACATTTTGAAGGGTTTTTTCCAGCTCTGATAGGTTATGCCCATCAATAGTTCCCACATATGTAAAACCAAGCTCCTCAAATATAATTCCGGGGGCAAACAGACCTTTTACATACTCTTCCATCTTCCTTGCCATTTTAGCCCCCGGTTCACCAAACAGCTTTTTAATAATATCTTTTAGCTTTTGTCTTGATTTTTGGAAAACCTCATTTGTAATAATCCTATTAAAATATGTATACAAAGCTCCCACATTAGGGGATATGGACATCTGGTTGTCGTTTAGTATTACTATAAACTTGTCCGGGTCAAGCCAACCTGCGTGGTTTAGCCCCTCAAAAGCCTGACCGGCAGTCATAGCCCCATCACCTATAACTGCTACAGTCCAGCCCTCCTTTTTTAGTAAATCCTTCCCTTTCCTCATTCCTAAAGCCGCTGATATGGAGGTGCTACTGTGTCCAGCCCCAAAATGGTCGTATGGACTTTCAGACCTTTTAAGGAAACCGGATATACCTTTATACTGGCGGAGGGTTTTAAACTGCTCCTTCCTACCTGTTAGTATCTTCCACGAGTAAGCCTGATGCCCAATATCCCAGACTATTCTGTCTATCTCAGGGTCAAAAACCCTAAGTAAAGCTACAGTCAGCTCTACCACCCCTAAGGAGGGACCTATATGCCCACCTGTTTTTGATGTGGTTTCAATTATGTAATCCCTTATTTCAGATGTAAGGGTTGTTAATTCTTCCTGTGATAACCTTTGTAAATCTTTGTAATCTTTTATTTTGCTTAGTATTTTGTAGTTTTCCATTAATCCCACCTACCGATTTTTATCCCTGCTGTCAGATATAATATAAGTCTATCATAATCAATGAGAGGTGGTTTTCCGTTGGACAAATCTATACTAAAGGAAGTTAAATTTAACAAAGATGGGCTTGTCCCTGTTATAACCCAAAGCTACTACACAGGTAAGGTTCTAATGCAGGCTTACGCAAATAGGGAAGCGTTAGAGAAAACCTTAGATACAGGGATAGCCACATACTACTCCCGCTCAAGGCAAAAACTGTGGGTAAAAGGTGAAACATCAGGGAATACCCAAAAGGTGGTAAAGGTAAAGTTAGACTGTGATGGGGACAGTGTTGTGTATCTGGTAAAAGATTACGGTGTAGCTTGCCACACAGGGGAGGAAAGCTGTTTCTTTAGAAACTGTTCTTTAGAAAAGGAAGAGAAACCAGACCCTTACGAAATACTACACGCCTTATACAGAAAGGTTGAAGACAGGAGAAAAACAAAAGCGGAAGGTTCTTATGTGGCAAAACTTTTTGAAAGAGGTAGTGATAAGATAATCCAGAAGGTAGGGGAGGAGGCTATAGAAACTGTAATAGCATTGAAGAACAACGATAGAGATGAGATAGTATACGAAACAGCAGACCTTTTATTCCATCTGATTGTTGCTTTAGTGGACAGGGGAGTAAAGATAGAGGAGATACAGGAGGAACTTTTAAGAAGGTATAAGTGAAAGGGGGCTGTAATGGAGGAGTATAAATACTCGGAAATAGGCTACAAGATATGGTTTAAGGTAAGACCTTTAATTAGGAAAATACTTAATGTTAAAGCTGAAGGGGTGGAAAATATCCCTATGGATACAGGCTGTATAATAGCGGCAAACCACAGAAGCCACCTTGACCCTCTGGTGTTAAACCTTGTATCCCCACGACCTATACTTTTTATGGCAAAGGAGGAACTTTTTAAAGTGCCACTTCTTAGCTGGTTGATAAAAAAGGCTGGGGCTTTCCCTGTTAGTAGGGGGGGAAGGGATATAAAAGCCCTTAAAACAGCTATAAATCTAATAAAAAAACATAAACAGTGTGTTGGGATATTCCCTGAAGGTGGTAGAATGGAACCGGGCAAATTTGGAAAGCCTTTAAGTGGGGTAGGTTTACTTGTGTCAAAAACCAACGCCCCTGTAGTCCCTGCAAGAATAGAGGGAACGGACATAGTATTCCCTGTAAACGCTAAAATCCCAAAAATAAGAAAATCCCCTATAACTATAAAATTCGGAAAAGCTGTAAATTTTGACAGAAATAAAGATTACCAACAGATAGCAAACGAGATAATGGAGATAATAAGGGGGTTATAATGGTGGCCAAGGGCGGAATCGAACCGCCGACACCGCGGTTTTCAGCCGCGTGCTCTACCAACTGAGCTACCTGGCCACCCTATCTTTCTAAA
>JAADEV010000015.1 GCA_013153295.1 Aquificota bacterium
AAGAGAAGGAGATATGTTTAGACGACCTTTTATCACAGGGGAAGTATATAATCCTTTACTTTTATCCAAGGGATAACACCCCCGGTTGCACAACGGAAGCTTGTGATTTTAGGGACAACCTAAATGTCCTGTCCCAAAAGGCTGTAGTTGTTGGGGTTAGCCCTGATAGTATAAACAGCCACAGAAAGTTTAAGGATAAATACTCTCTAAACTTTTACCTGCTTTCAGACCCAGATAAAAAGGTTATGGAACAATATGACGCCTACGGTGAGAAAAAGATGTATGGAAAAACAACAAAGGGGGTTATAAGGTCTACATATGTTATCTCCCCAGATGGTAAGATTGTAAAGAAATGGCGTAATGTAAAGGCAAAGGGACACGTTGCAAAGGTTGTGGAGTTTATGGACAGTTTAGGTTAGCCTTGGAGTATCAGCTTAAGTAAGTTGTAAATAACAAATGTTATTACCCACGCAGAGGTAAAGTTTATAACAATTGATACACCTGCCCATTTCCAGCTGTTTAACTCCTGTTTTATTGCAAATACAGTGGCTACACAGGGGGTATAAAGAAGTAGAAAAACAAGGAAAGAAAAGGCAGAAAGGGGAGTAAAGGCATTTCTTACAGCCTTTGTTAAAAATGTCTCCCTCTCCTCCATACCCCCTTCTTCCTTAAACCCAAAAATACCTGCCAGTTTTTTCATAGCCTCTATGTTAGCTGTTATAAACTCCTTACCTGCTGTTTTTAGCCTTTCACCGATTGGGATTTTTTCCTCCTTTTCCTGAACAACCTCCCCTGCGTATATATTACCCATTGTGGCTATAACTACCTCCTTTGCCACAAAGCCAGATAGCAACGCCCCTGCAGACTGCCAGTTTCCAAAGCCAAGTGGCTCAAAAACAGGGGCTATACTTTTACTTATCTGTCCAAATACTGAGTTTTCTGTATTCTTTACATTTGGGGGAATGTGTAGCAAGAACCATATAACCACAGATGTGGCAAGGATAAATGTCCCTGCATCGTATAGGAAAGATTTAGTTTTAACCCACGCATTTTTTAGTAAAAACCTGAGGGTCGGCAGTCTATAAGGGGGTAGCTCTAAAATAAAGGGCATAGAACTGCCTTTAAAATAAAACTTTTGTAAGATAAAGGCCACCCCTATAGCAACCACAACCCCAAGTAGGTATAGAAACATTATTACAGCTGTTTTATGCTCTTTAAAAAAGATTGTTGTGAAAAATGCATACACAGTAAGCCTTGCCCCACAGGACATAAAGGGTATCATTAAAACGGTAAGTATCTTTTCTTTGGGGTTTTCTATTGTTTTTGTAGAGTATACAGCAGGCACATTACAGCCAAATCCTATTATAAGCGGTATAAAAGATTTCCCACTTAAGCCTAATGTGGACATAAAACGGTCCATAAGGAAGGCTACCCTTGCCATATAACCGCTACCTTCCAAGAAAGCCATAAAGATATAAAGGAAGAACAGAACAGGGACAAATATAACAACAAAACCTACACCACCTAAAACCCCTTCTGTAATAAACGACTTTAGCCAGTCTGAAGTGCCGAGGCTGTCAAGCCAGCTACTTACAGAGGGGACTACAACATAACCTAAAACAAAGTCAAGCCAGTCTACATAAGGGGTTGAAAGCTCAAAGGTGAACTCAAACAGAAGCCACATTAGAAAAAAAAAGATTGGTAAGCCAAAAACCTTATGTAAAAAAACCCTGTCTAATGCGGTGGTAAGGTCAAACTTCTCAGTTGGGTTTTTCTTTACAACCTGCTCGTATATACCCAGTATAAGGGAGTATCTTTCCTCAACAACAACGCTAACAGGGTCTTTGTTGTATAGCTTCCTTATCCTTTCCCTTGTTTCCTTTATAACTTTATCCAACTGCTGGTTTATAGGCACTTCTATAAAAGATGTGTTCCCCTCTATAAGGGAAAGGATTAAATACCTTTCTGGGTAAACATCAAGTAAAACAGGCTGTATTTTTTTTATCTGCTGGGCTAACCTTCTTATCTCCTTTTCAAACGCTTCCTCAAAGTGTAGGGGACATTTTTTCCTCTTGTTTTTCTCTTCATAGGTTTGTATTACAGCATCAAGTAGCTCCTGTATACCTTCCCCTTTTGTGGCCGAGGTTGGAACCACCTTTACACACAGCAGTTGCTCTAATTTTTTGTAATCTATCTCTATTCCCTTTGCCTTTGCCTCGTCCCACATATTAAGGGCTATAACCAGAGGTAGCTCCAACTCTAAAAGCTGTATTGTTAGATACAGGTTTCTTTCAAGGTTTGTGGCATCAACCACATTTATAACCACATCTGGCTTTTCTTTAAGGAGAAACTCAACTGCTACCTTTTCTTCCGCTGTGTTGTTGCTAAGACTGTATGTTCCGGGAAGGTCTATAAGGTGGATTTTGTAGCCTTTGTATTCTATGAAAGCCTCTTTTTTTTCTATGGTAACACCGGGCCAGTTTCCAACGTGTAGGTTTGTTCCGGCTAAGGCGTTTATTAAGGTTGTTTTTCCTGTGTTAGGGTTTCCTGCTACAGCTACCTTTATAATTTTATGTTCCATCACAGCCCTCAACTTCTATCTGCTCTGCTTCCGATTTCCTGAGGGCGAGGCAGTAATCTCCAATCTTTATTTTTACAGGACCTCCAAAGGGTGCGTCCTGAACAACCTCTACAGTTCTACCGGGAAACAGCCCAAGCTCAAGTAGTTTCTTTTTTGTCTCAGATGCCAGATTTAGGCTTTTCACTTTACACTGTTTGCCCTTTGGTATCTGTGATAACTTCATCTTTCCCTGTTTTTTCTTAATTTATATTAAGTCTCAATTAAACATAATTATACCCTAAAGCCTGTATATCAATGATATGTATCAAGTGGCAGATTTTATCCCAGAAGTATATTTATAAAGAACTGGTAAATAGGAAGTATTATGTAGCCGGTTATACCTGCCGCTATCAGGATTATAAGGATAATAAAACCGTATTCTTCGTAAGGCTCTACCTTCCTTTCTATCTCAGGTGGTAGTAAGCTGGCTATAATCCTCCAGCCATCAAGGGGTGGAACAGGTAAAAGGTTAAATATAGCAAGTATCAGGTTTATTTTAACTGCATACTTAAGGAATATAAGGATAGGGTATATAACACTTTTAACAAATTCTAAACCAAAAACCCCTGCAATTTTCATTAGAACAACTTGGTCTGCGAGGATTTTAAATATTACAGCAAAGACA
>JAADEV010000108.1 GCA_013153295.1 Aquificota bacterium
AAGTCTGCTGACATCTACTAAACCTCCTAACATAAGTTTTTACAAAAATTTAACCAAACACCAAAACACAAAAAATGATTTAGATTAGGATGGAAAGGAATCCCCCGCCCTTTGTTAGGCAGGGGTTTTGATACTACTTTGAGTTGTTAAACCTGTCTATAGATGTTTGTATATCTTTTTTTGCTTCCTCTACACCTTTAAAATCTTTAACTTTTACCCATTTACCCGGTTCAAGTTCTTTGTAATGTTCAAAGAAATGTTTAATCTTATCAAGTAAAGCCTGTGGAAGGTCTGTAATATCCTTAATATTGTCAAATGTTTTGTCTAATTTTGATACTGGAACGGCTATTATCTTTGTGTCTATACCGTCTTCATCTTCCATCTCAAGCATTCCTATAGGTCTGCTTTTTATAACACTTCCCACTGCCACAGGTTGGGAGGATATTACAAGAACATCTGTTGGGTCTCCGTCATCTGCCAGTGTGTTAGGTATAAAGCCGTAGTTAAATGGGTAATACATAGCAGTGTAAAGAAATCTGTCAACAAAAACCGCCCCACTTTCTTTGTCTACTTCATACTTTATGCTACTTCCCTGTGGTATCTCCACAACCACATTAATCTCTTCCGGTGGGTTTTTCCCTACAGGGATTTTTGTTATATCCATCTTCTCCACTCCTTTTTATTTTTGTTTTTATAAACAGGCTTCTTTTATCACTTCTTCTGGGATAGATACCCTAATTGCACCTCTAAAGTCTCCGGGCTTGTATCCTATTGCTTTATCGTTAGGGTATAACTCCCTAATCTTTTGTAGGACTTTTTCGTCCATATATTTCGGGTCTCCGTGGCAGGTTAAACACACATTTTGAACCTTAAGTGGTTTGTAGTATCTGTATTCCCCATCAAGTTTTTGTATGTAGTAAGGTGGTAGTTTTCCTGTTTCCTTTAATGTTTTCTCAAAGAATGTTAACGCTTCAGCTTCGTATTTGTCAGGTTTGTTTAATGGGTTTCTATACTTGAAAGATGTTCTTTTCAGTTTTATATCCCCTATTTCTTCTTCCACTTCCCTTGTTATCTCCATTGCCCTTTTGTTGCATACCTCAATAGCCCCAACTGGACCTTTTGTTTTAAGGGCGTTTTTCAACTCTTTCTTTAGTTCAGAAAGTAGCATCTGTGCCGCATCTTCACCGTAATCTTTTATAACCTTTATCCTTTTAGGTGGCAGGTCTGTGTTTGCATACTGGGATTTTCCACAGGAGAAAAGGGCTACCCCAACTGCAACTACACCTGCAACTGCTAACTTTTTCTTCATATCTTTAACCCTCCTTTTTTAATTTTATAATACCACAGTGGAAGTTAGCCTAACCTGTCTAACACCCTTTTGACCCTTTCTTTTACCCTGTCTACTCCTATTGTTTCCACAAGGACTGCTATATCAACCCCTGATGTTTCACCTGTAAGGGCTACCCTTATTGGCATAAACAGAGCTTTCCCTTTTACACCTAACTCTTTCTGTATCTTTTTGGTTATCTTTTTAAACTCTTCCTTTGTTATACTTTCCATACCTTCAATCTCTTTGTAAAGCTGTTTTAAAACATCTAAAGCCTTCTCCTGTTTTAATACTTCCTCAGCTTCAGGGGAGATTTCAAACTTATCTACAAAGAACGGTTTAGCCCTTTCTTTTATATCCTTAAGGGTTTCTATACTGTCCCTTATAGCCTCCATTACCTTTTTGTAGTATTCAAAATCACCTTTGTATCCAGCTTCCTCAAAGAAAGGTATAGCCCTTTTTGTAAGTTCTTCTAAAGATAATTTTTCCCTTATGTAAACACCGTTTAGCCATTTTAGTTTTGCCCTGTCAAAAACTGCAGGTGCGTTGTGAACATCTTTTATATCAAACTCCTGTATCAATTCCTCTTTTGATAAAACCTCTCTGTCGTCTTTAGGGTGCCAGCCAAGTAGTGCAAGCCCGTTAAACATAGCTTCTGAGAGGTATCCCTCTTCCCTGAAAGCCCTTACAGACACAGCCCCGTGTCTCTTGGACAGCTTACTTTTGTCCTCCCCTAAGATTATAGGTAGGTGGGCAAACTGTGGTTCTTTAAAACCTAAAGCCCTGTAGATAAGTATCTGTTTCGGTGTGTTGGAAAGGTGGTCTTCTCCCCTTATTACGTGGGTTATCTCCATAAGGGCATCATCAACAACCACCACAAAGTTGTAAACAGGTGAACCGTCAGACCTTACTATAACAAAATCACCAAAGTCATTAACATTTATCTCAACCACTCCCTTTATTAAATCTTCAAAAACTATACTTTCTCCGTCTGGAACCCTGAAACGCCATACATACGGTTTTCCCTCTTCTTCAAGTTTCTTTATTTCTTCTTGGGAAAGGTTTCTACATTTACCGCTATACCTTGGCGGTCTGCCCTCTGCAAGGGCTTTTTTCCTCTCTGCCTCAAGTTCCTCAGGTGTGCAGAAACATTTGTATATATGCCCACTGTCCTTTAGCTTCTGTATGTATTCTTTGTATATCTCTGTTCTTTCAGACTGCCTGTAAGGGGCGTGTTCTCCACCTACATCAACCCCCTCGTCCCACTGTATACCAAGCCATTTTAAATCGTCTAAAAGCATATCCTCATACTCTTTTTTAGACCTTTCCTTATCTGTATCCTCTATTCTAAGTATCAGCTTACCCCCTGTGTGTTTAGCATACAGGTAGTTAAAAAGTGCCGTTCTGGCATTTCCCAGATGTAGGTATCCTGTTGGACTAGGTGCAAATCTTACCCTTACCAAGTATCTTCCTCCTTAATTATAATCTCGGTAATACTATATCCCAATAATACTATAGGATAATATATAATATAACTATCATCTTTAATATAACAGGCTGAAAATGGAAGGAAAGGAGAAGAAAAGGAAAAACCCATTTACCATTATTCTTATACTTACAGGGCTAATGTTTCTACCGTTTTTAGCCTTTTTATTTGACAAACTACTGCTAAAGTTAGATAACTCCATACTTTTTGTGGCAGAGGTAAGTATAGTATCCCTTGGGATACTGTCAGGGGTATTAATATACTACTTCTTTTTTAAAAACTGATACTAAGGGGGCGTTATGAAAAGAAAGGCTTTACTTTCTGTTTCAAATAAAGAGGGTATTGTTGATTTTGCAAGGTTAACAAGCTCCCTTGCAAAATCAACAATACCCTCTTTATTTGAA
>JAADEV010000033.1 GCA_013153295.1 Aquificota bacterium
AAGGTATAGGATTATATCCTTTAGGTTTTGGTAATCTTCCTGTGATAATGGTTTGTAATTCCTCTTTTGTGTGTAGATTTGTATATACTTAAGGGCTTTCAAAACCCTTTCCTTTGGGATTTCTTTCCCTTGTAAAAACTGTCTAATATCCATTAATGCTGTTTTAAACAGTTTGTCCTCTTTTGTTTCCCCTTGTGTGTCAACTATCCTTTCAGCAAGGATTGTCGTGTATCTCTTTATATCCTGTTTTATATCTAGCGATGCTGTGGCATATATAGGGTTTGTTTTTGTAGTTTGGTTTCCTTCGTTGCAACCTGCAAGGATTAACGCTGAAACTGTAAGGGCAAGCCATTTTTTCATTCTAAACACCTGTCCCCTGAGATTTAACATTAGTATATCATAACAGCTATTTCCCTTCGGGAAGTAGGTAAACCTGTGTGTAGTTTGTGTTTTTCATATATTTTTTTATGTATTTGTCTATATCTTCTTTTGAAACCTGTTTTATGTATTCCTCATACTTGAGACTGTAGTCTATGTTTCCGACTACACTTGCAGAGTATCCTAACGCCTGTGCGTCATCACTTACCTTTTCCCTATAAAAAACTTCCCTGTTTATTATTCTTTTTTTGGCTAATTCCACCAGCTCCTCGGGAACACCGTTCTTTCTAAAATCCTTAAGCTGGTTAAGGATAATGTTTTTTACTGTGTCTAACTTTTGTGGGTCTGTGGCGTAGTAAAATACAAACTGTCCTGTTCCCCTTGCAGGTAGGTATCCTCCCCCTATGCTGTAAACAAGCCCTTCCTCCCTAAGTTTCCTGTATAGTATTGATGTTTTTCCCCCTGTTAGTATCTCTTCAAGGACTGTTGCCACAAATGTTTCCCTGTCTGATACAGATGGGGCTTGCCAGCCTATTACTGCGTAAGCCCTTGTAAGCTGTGGTTTCTTTACTACTTTTTTTCTAATTTCTTTCTGTGGCGGTTCAAGTGGAACCTTCGGTGGTTTGTAGTATTTCCCTTTAACACTACCGAATGTTTCCTTTAGTTTTTTTAATACTTTATCTTTTTCCACATTACCAACTACAACTATGTATGTGTTAGACGGGACATAGTGGGAGTAGAAGTAGTTTTTTACCAGTGGTTCGTCAAACTTTTCTATTGTTTCCCTAAAACCTATTACAGGGTATTTGTAGTTGCTTACTTTGTATGCAAGCATATAGAATGTGTCCCACATTATACTGATAGGGGAGTTAAGATGTCTGTTTAGCTCCTCAAGGACTATAGGCTTTTCCTTTTCTATCATTTCTTGGGTAAGTAGTGGGGCTGTTGTCATATAGTAGAGATACTCAAGGGATTTTTCCCAGAACAGGTTCCCAATCTCTATGTAGTAAAATGTAAAATCCTTTGATGTGCCTGCGTTAATGTAGCCCCCTTTGTTTTCCACCCACCTTTCTATCTCTCCGGGCTTTGTATACTTTGTGCCGTTAAATAACATATGCTCTAAAAAGTGGGATAACCCCCTTTCGTTATCCTTTTCAAATACAGAACCTACCCCAAACCATACCTGTATAACTACAGCTTGGGTATCGTCCCTTTCCTTTATTATTGCTGTAGCTCCGTTTTCAAGCTGTTGTATAAATACCTGTCCTGCCTGTGCTACTGTTAACATTACTCCCACCGCCAGAAGTGTTATTAACCTTTTCATCACTTCCCCAATTTTTTCCTTTCTACCTTTTTATACGCCTTTTCTAATTTTTCTTCAACCTCTTTAATCCAAGTTTGTCTTCTGATTATCTCATCTGTCATCTCTTTGTGTAGTAGTTCGTAGTTGTGAAACTTTGTTGTGTATTCGTAGTAGTCTTCCACTATTCTTATTGATGGGAAGAAAAACAGTATTTCTTCTTTTCCAAAAAATACCACCTCTTTTTCCAGTCCAAACTTTTTTGTTTCCTCTGGTATCTGTCCGTTGGTTATTACCCATACCCCTTCACACTGGTATTTGTCCTTACCTTTTAGAAGTTGTTGGATATAGTCTTTGTCTATCTTTTTCGCCTGTTGGTGGTCTATAAAATCTATACATACATTCTTACCTGTAGGTAGTGTTATTATGTAATCTATGTTATGGTCTTTGTAAACAGGGGGTTGGCTTACTTTATAGCCTAAAATCTCAAACATTACGGAGAAAGTCCATTCAAAATCTGTCCCTTTTAGTGTTTTTAGTATCTTTTTTTCGTCTGCTTCCCACTGGTAATCCTTTATCCCACCTTTTATCTGCTGGATTTTGTTCTTGTATTCTTCCATTTTGTTTTTAAACTTTTCAGCCCGCTGGGTATACTCATCTTTTTCCCTGTAAAACTTCTGTTTGTAATACTTTAGTGTTGGGATAAGGGATTTTTCCTTTTTTCTCTTCTCCTCTTTGTATCTTAGGTAAACATAGTATCCTACTATTGAGGCAATAAGCAGGATTATTGCTGTATCTATAAGGCTAATCTCCATTTAGGGCTTCCTTTAGGGCTTTTTGGTAGTGGTTGTATACCTCAGGGGTGAAAAGGACAAACCTTACTTCTTTTATAAAGTTTTCCCTTTGTAGAAAGTCCTTCACCGCTTTGATGGCTACCTTTGCAGACTGTTCAACTGGACATCTGTAAGCCCCTGTGCTGATAGAAGGGAAGGAGACAGTTTTTATTCCTTTCTCCTTTGCCAGTTTTAGGCTGTTGTAGTAGGCGTTGTATAAAAGCCTCTCCTTTTCAGGGGTAAGGCTACCTCCACATATTGGTCCAACTGTGTGGATAACATATCTTGCTTTCAGTTTCCCACCGGTTGTGATAACAGCCTCACCTGTAGGTAAGCCATCTGGGTATAGGGTCTGTCTAATCCTTTTACACTCCTGTAGTATAGCTTCCCCACCTGCCCTGTGGATAGCCCCGTCCACTCCACCGCCACCCATAAGTGTAGAATTGGCGGCGTTAACGATGGCTTCTGTATCTTCCTGTGTAATATCCCCTATTTTTAAGACTATCTTCCCAGAGTTAACTACTGCTTCCATTATCTAAGCCCAGCTTATAAAGTATAAAAATTATAGCAGAAGATACTTACAGCTCTGGTGTTGAGGGTGTGTAAAGGGTTGTTTAAGAAAAAACCTTTTTTAGTTTTATTAGAGGGTCTTCGTAGGTGTAGATTGTTTCCACTGGGATTTTTTTCAGTGTTGTGAATTTTTT
>JAADEV010000073.1 GCA_013153295.1 Aquificota bacterium
GTATTGAGACATAAAATTTGACAAAATGGCTTTTTCCAACTATGATATAAATATCTGTATTATTTCGGGGTTTCTTGGAAACTGAATAGGTTGATACTCAACGATTTCAGAGGGGCTGTTGAAGTTAACCCGCTTGCTGAGGGTATTGCGACTATCAAATAAACCGTCTGTATCAAATGAGAAAATATGTTGAAACTAACCCGCTTGCTAAGGGTATTGCGACTTTCTCCTTAAAAGTCTATAACTTCGTCTTCTTGTTGAAACTAACCCGCTTGCTGAGGGTGTTCTTAGAGGAAAAGGGGATTTTAGAGAAATAAAAAGATACGATGAAAACAAAGTGGAGGGGGATAAAACTTTTCTTTTATAGTCTGCCTTTTCTTTTTTTAAGCTGGTGGTTTTGTCTTTAAAGTTTCTACAATACTGGGTAATTGCCGTCAAAACAAGCTGTGCAGAAGCCCTTTTGTCTGTGTTTGTTTGCGGCGGCTACCATTCCCTCTAAAGATAAGTAATGTAAACTGTCTGCCCCTATATAATCCCTTATCTCCTCAATAGATTTGTTTGCCGCTATTAACTCCTCTTTCGTAGGAGTATCTATACCATAATAACAAGGGCTTATAACCGGTGGTGAACTGAGAAGTAGATGTATCTCCTTTGCCCCTGCCTTCCTAAGCATACCCACGATTTTTTTACTTGTTGTTCCCCTTACCAACGAATCATCAACCACAACTACCCTTTTACCTTCTATTACCTGTCTCACAGGGTTTAACTTTAGCTTTACACTTAAATCCCTTATCTCCTGTTTCGGTTGTATAAAACTCCTTCCTATGTAGTGGTTTCTAATAAGCCCTATCTCAAGGGGTATACCACTTTCCTCTGCATAACCCATTGCCGCCAATAAACCGGAATCAAGAACAGGGACAACAATATCAGCGTCTACTTTAAACTCCCTTGCAAGCATTCTGCCCATCTCTTTCCTTATCTCATACACCCAGTCCTGAAATATCATACTGTCAGGTCTGGCAAAGTATACAAACTCAAAAATACATTTCTTAGGGTTTTGTGTATGGTCAAGTGGGAAGTATGAACGCATTCCAGCATCATCTATAACTAAAACTTCCCCGGGTTTTATATCCCGTAAGTATTCTGCGTCTATAATATCAAAGGCACAGGTTTCTGAAGCAACAAAATAGCTACCTTTACTGTTTTTCCCAAGGGCTAAAGGTCTAAACCCGTAAGGGTCTCTAACTGCTATAAGCTGGTTTTCCCTCAGGATTATAAGTGAGTATGCACCTCTAACCTTTGACATTGCAGAGAAAACAAGTGGTAAAAACTCCTCATCGTTTTTGTGTAGTATTATGTGGGAAGGTGGAGGTTCTTTTGCCTTTGCTATAAGGTGGACAAAAACCTCTGTATCAGATGTTGACCTGAATATTGCCCCACTTTCTTCAAGTTCTTTTTTTATCTCATCTGCGTTTACCAGATTTCCGTTGTGGACTATAGCAAACGAACCGCCGTAAAAATGGGCAAAGAAAGGCTGTATATTCTTAGGGTCTGACCCCCCTGATGTTGAGTATCTAACATGTCCTATGGCTATATCACCTTTTAACTGGGAAAGTTCTTCCTCTGTGAAAATCTTGTTTACCAGACCTTCCCCTAACTTAAGATTTATTTCATACCCATCTGATACTGCAATACCTGCCGCCTCCTGTCCCCTGTGTTGTAATGCGTGTAGTCCAAGGAATGTTAAGTGTGATGCCGCAGGGTTATTAAAAACACCAAAAACTCCGCACATTCCTAAACCTTCCTGTGTTTTGTGGATAGAAAAATTTTAACAGAAAGGGGGAGGTTAATCCCCCTGAAGGTTTACTGTATAGTCTGTAGCCATTTCTTCATAAGGTGTCCATTTTTGAAGATATTAATGTTTGGATTGTCTATAGATGAAGCAACTATTAACACCTCTTCATCTGCAAACAGGACAGATATAGGGATAAATTTAAGGTTCTGTATTGTATAAAGGGTTTCTCCAGTTTCAACCTTTTGGACTTCTACCATCTTGTCCCCAGTTCCAATTGCTATCTTATCTTTAGATGGTGATAACCCTGCACTGTAAACCGGTTTTCCTACAGTTATTACCTTGTTTACAGATAGGTCTTTGGTTAACAGTTTTACCTGTCCGTCCTTTGAGGCTGTTATAATCAGGTCTTTGTCCCTTGTTGTCTGTATATCTGACACTGTATCTGTATGTATCTGTTTCTTGTCCTGTATCTGGTCTGTAGCTGTGTCAAACACAAGGACATAACCGTCCTTTGTTCCTATGTAAACTTTACCATCTACATACTTACTACTTGTAGGAATATGTCCTAACTCAACCTCACCTTTTAACTCACCTGTTTTCAGGTCTGCTATCTTAACCTTTCCATCTTTTGTTATGTAGTAAACCTTAGTCTTGTCTTTGGAGATTGCTGTAAAGCCAGCTTCCATTGGATACAGCTTAGACATAATAGGGAAGGTTGTTTTTAAATCCCATACAAGTATCTTGTCTACCTTTTTACCTTTAAGTTCAGGTGGTAAGGCGTAAGCCATTCTTCTTATTGGTTTTATTCCTACTACATACTGTCCATCTTCAGATATTCCGTAATTTATAAATTTGTCAAAGTTTCTAACATCTTTTGGGTCGTAAAGGGATATTTGTGGCTTAAACTTCTTTAAATCCCAGAAGTATATACCTGCTTTACCCATTGTTATAAGGTATTTGTGGTCTGGTGTAAATGATATTGGTCCGTAAGCCTGTATAGGCGGTAGCTGGACATCTTTAAGCACATACTTAACTGTAAACTCGTCCCCTTTCTTTACCTTAAGGGTAAAGGTATCCCTGTAAGCACCCTTTTCCACTGTTATCTTGTGGATACCTTCGTCTAACTCAAGTGTTTGTGGAAAGCTACCTATCTTTTTACCGTCAACATAAAGTATTGCGTCAGGTGGGTCTGCGTTAAAGTGTATTACTGCCTTTTCCAGATTTACAAATAACTCTGTTGTTTTTCCATACTCTATATTTACAGTTCTGGAGGCACCTACAGCCCCAAGTTTCAGGACTATGTGGTGTTCCCCTACATCAACTTTGTCTTTAAATGGTGTTTTCCCAAGGGGGTTTCTACCTTCCATAACAACAGCCCCCTCAGGCTTTGAGTTTATAACAAGTAAACCCTTTGGCTTAGGTTTAAAGGACAACTCTGTTGTATGGTCAAAGTATACCCAAACATCTTTTTTCCTTTCCATATCAAAAGGTGATGTAGCCACCTCAACGGTGTATTTTCCTTCTTTTAATTCCACCTCTATAGGGGTTTTACCAATATGTTTCCCATTAATATAAACATCTGCGTTAGGTGGTTCTTTAATCACCAGTTTCCCTTTTCCTTCGCAGGAGAGGAGGGTTAGTGAAGCGAAGATTAAAAGAAAAATCCCCACAACTTTTTTCATTGTTTTACCTCTCTTTATAGTATTAGTTATTACTATCTGTCAGGTTAGTAAAAACTAACATAATTAGTTATATTATATTATAATATTTTACCTTGATATAAATAGTTAATCAGATTTGGAGGTGGCGGTAAAATGTCTACATCTGTTGAAACAGCCCAGTCCTGTCCCCAACCATCATTTTTTGAAACACACAAGTTTACAATCCTCAGGAATGTGGCTTATATCGTTGTTATTATTGCCCTAATACTTATACCAACACTAAAGATAGCCAAAATAGACCTTGCCCACGATGAGGCTTGGATTTTTGGAGAGAGGGTTTCTGTTGAAGACGGGTTAATGCCTGTTGTTTTTGCCCTCGGTTTCTTTGCAATACTGGTAATAATTATGAACCTGATTAATGGTAGGGTTTTCTGCGGTTGGATTTGCCCCGGTGGTTGGGTAGCTGAGATACAGGATATTTTCAGAAAGAAGTTATACAACCCCCGTTCGTCAACCTTAAGTAAGATAGCCTACTATGTAATATCACTTATTGTGGCTATACTTTTCCTTGCACTGTTTTTTAACTGGATTACAGACCTAAGGGTATTCTTTTACGCCACAAACCCAATGTTCTCGTGGTTGTGGGTAGCCTTCCTGTCTGCTTTGGTTGTTGTTTACTTTGAGGTGTTTATAGGTAAAAGGTGGTGTAGAACATTCTGTCCAACAGGTATATACCAAAAGATAACCCCATACCACCACAAGTATAAAGTAACTATGGCACCCCAGTATGATTTAGCTGACTGTGGTAGCTGTAGGGAGTGTATTAAAAACTGTCCAATGGCGTTAGACCCAAGGAGAATGGCTTACATAAATGATTTTTACAAAGGTATACAGGCTTGTATCATCTGTGGGGAGTGTATAGACACCTGTAAACAAGTGATGTTGCCACAGTGTAAAGAACCTTTAATGGTATGGGTTACAGAACTACCTGAAAGGGACCCGGATTTTATAGCAGGTAAGGTTAAAAAGAAAGACAGCAACTAACAAACCCTCCTCCCCCCTCCCCCTATTAAAGCCCTGTAGGTCTCCAAAAAGTGAGGCTTTTACAGGGCTTTTCTGATACAATAGGGTCAACTCCCTAACTTAGGAGAGGCAAATGCCTATAGAGGTTTTGTTTTACTTTCCCCTTTTTATACTTGGTGTTGTGGCAGGTTTCTTTTACTTTACACATCTATACAAAAGTGTAAGCAACTTTGGGGCTGACAAGGGAAAGGTCTTAAAAAGTATGATTATCAGGCTACCTATACCTATAGTAGCTGTTCTTATCGGTTCTTTAGCAGGTATAGGGGGTATCCTGTCTGTTCTGTTTGGCTTTACTGCCTTCCAGATATATTTCCTTGTAAAGGTTGGCACAAAGCTGAAAAGGGAAGTTGAGGAGGAGGCGGAAAGGCTGGCAAAGTTAGAGGAAAACACCCAGAAAGAAGACTAAGATGGATTACACACTCCTTTTTGCTTCCTTTGTGTTTGGGGCTGTAATAGGTAGCTTTTTAAATGCTGTTATATACAGGCTACCCCGTGGTAAATCACTTGTAAAACCGAAACACTCCTTCTGTCCAAACTGTGGCAAACAGATAAACTGGTATGACAATATTCCTATCCTGTCTTACATAATACTTGGTGGTAAATGTAGAAACTGTAAAAATCCCATTGGGAAAAGATACCTTATTGTGGAGATACTTACAGGGATTGCCTCTGTTGTTGCATACCTAAAAACAGGTTTTACTGTGGACTACTTCTTTGTGTTTAGCTTTTTTGCCATACTGATAGCCATAACCTTTATAGATTTAGACTTCCAGATAATACCAGATGAGTTAAACCTTACAGGCTTTATCCTTGGGCTTGTCTACCTGTTTATAAGAAAGGATATGGAACCTGTTGACGGTCTTATTGGGGCTGTAGCAGGTAGCGGTTTACTGTGGCTTATAGGATACCTATACCTGAAGCTGAGGGGTATAGAGGGGCTTGGTATGGGAGATGTTAAGATGATGGTCTTTGTAGGGGTTTACTTAGGGTGGTTCGGTGCGTTGTTTACGGTGTTCTTTGGGGCTTTATTAGGTGTTGTAGCTGGGGTTATTTCTGCCACATTATCAAAGGCAGAGGATAAAGGTAAGTTTGCCATACCGTTTGGTCCCTTCCTTGCTATAGCCTCCGCTGTATATATGCTTTTTGGAGACCAGATAAAAAGCTGGTATTTTGGAGGTTTAATGTGAAATACAACATAAAATACAAGCTATGGCTGGAAAAGGACGGTGAGGTTGTAATGGGGTTAGGTAGAGACCAGCTTTTAAGGGAGATACAGCGGGAAGGTTCAATATCAAAGGCGGCAAAAAAGGTTGGAATGTCCTACAAAAAGGCGTGGTCTTTTATAAAAACTATGGAGGACAGACTACAGGTAAAGCTGATAGAAACAAAAAGGGGAGGAAAAGGTGGCGGAGGGGCTGTTTTAACAGATGAGGCAAAAAACCTACTTAAAGAGTTTGAAGAAATATCAAACAGATTTGAAAAATTAACACAAAAGCTGTCTAAAAATGGGTGAAAGGCTTTTCCATCTTAGGAGATACTTTTTCGCTTCCCTTTACACATCGTTTATATACCTTGCATTACTTATACTAATCTTAAGAAAAGATGTATCACCTATGGACACAAACCAGATAAACCAGCTTATAGCAGGACTTACAGGGGTTATACCTGCCTTCCTGTGGATTAGGAAAAAAACTAACTATATCTTTTTAGAAGACAGATACAAAAAACTCCTTTTTATAGGACACTTACCTCTGATTGTAGGCTTTATCCTGTCTGTGGTCAATGACAACTACATATACTTTTTTATAACCTATCCTGTGTTTTTACTTGGGCATCTTATTATTTTTCCCACAGAAAGGGAGGTATCAAAAGGTGGAAAAGGAAATAAAACAGCAGATAGAAAAATGGAAAAGTGAAGGTAAAAGGATTGTTTTCACAAACGGGTGTTTTGATATAATCCACGCTGGACACGTTGATTATCTGGAAAAGGCAAAACAGCTTGGTGATGTTCTGATTGTAGGGCTTAACAGTGATAACTCTGTTAAAAGGCTAAAAGGGGAAGAAAGACCTATTAACAAACAGGAACACAGGAAAAGGGTTTTACAGGCTTTAAGGTCTGTTGATATGGTTATAATCTTTGATGAGGATACACCTGAAAGGCTAATAAAGGAGATTAAACCTGATGTCCTTGTTAAAGGTGGGGACTGGAGTATAGACAGTATTGTTGGGGCTGATTTTGTCCAATCTTACGGGGGACAGGTAAAAACCATAGATTTTGTTTACGACACATCTACCACAAAAATAATATCTAAAATAAAATCACAGGGCTGATAATGGGTCTGGCTAACCAGCTTACAATACTGAGGATATTCCTTATACCTGTTTTCATTATCCTGATAGGCTACAACAAACCCCTTTACGCCCTTATTGTTTTCTTAATAGCAGGTATCACAGATGCCCTTGACGGTTATATAGCCAGAAGGTTTAACCAGATAACAACAATCGGAAGGATACTTGACCCTATAGCAGACAAGGCTTTACTTGTAAGTAGTTTTGTTTTCATATATACCTCACAGCTGGAGGTAAAATTCCCATACTGGTATGTGGTTATAGTTATCAGCAGGGATATTTATCTAATACTTGGTAGTGCTGTAATCTACTTTATAAAGGGACACTTGGAGGTAAAGCCGTCTATATTCGGCAAAGCTACAACATTCTTCCAAATACTATCTGTGGTGGTAATTCTGCTGGCAAACATCACAGAGATACCAAAGGTAGTCGTTGACGCCACAATATACACATCTTTATTTTTCACAATAATATCAACCCTAACATACACTTACGACGGCATACAACAGCTGAAGTAAGAATGGTATCCAAGTAAACCACCTTTGTAAGGGTATATAATATTATGTTAAATCCAATGTGATAGGGGAAAAGGTTGAAGAGACTGGAAAATATAAAGAGGATACTTATTGCCAACAGGGGAGAGATAGCTATTAGGGCTATCAGGGCGATTAGAGAGTTAGGAGGGGAAAGTATAGCTATATACTCTGAAGCTGATAAAAACTCTATGCATGTGAAACTTGCAGACTACTCTATATGTGTAGGGAAAGCCCCATCTGACCAAAGTTATTTAAATATACCATCTATACTGTCTGCCATAGAAATATCCTATGCAGATGCAGTTTACCCCGGATACGGTTTCCTTTCAGAAAACCCAAACTTTGCCGCAATATTAGAAAAATCCAATATAAAGTTTATCGGACCCCGTTCTGAAACAACCAGACTTACAGGGGATAAGGCGGCGGCAAGAAAAGCGGCACAGGAGGCAGATGTTCCTATTATCCCCGGAAGTCCCCCTGTGGAAACATTAAAGGAAGCGTTAGCAGTTGCAGACGAGATAGGATACCCAGTTCTGTTAAAAGCCGCCGCTGGAGGTGGTGGTAGGGGTATGAGGGTAGCCCACACACCACAGGAGTTGGCAAGACTTTTACCTGTAGCCCAAAGGGAGGCTGAGGCAAACTTCGGGGACAGTAGGGTCTACATAGAAAAGTATATACTCAACCCAAAACATATAGAAATACAGATACTTGCAGATGAACACGGCAATGTGGTTTATATTGGAGATAGGGAGTGTTCAGTCCAAAGGAGACACCAAAAACTACTGGAAGAAGCCCCTTCACCGTTTATAAGCGATGAAGTTAGAAAAAAGATGGGAGAAGCGGCTGTAAGGTTTGCAAAACACGTTGGGTTTGTAGGGGCTGGCACAGTAGAGTTTATAGTAGACAAGGATATGAACTTTTACTTTATAGAGATGAACGGAAGAATACAGGTTGAACACCCTGTATCTGAGATGGTAAGTGGGATAGATTTGGTAGCTTGGCAGATGTTAATAGCAGATGGGCAGAAGCTAACATTTTCACAGGAGGATATAAAAAATCAGGGACACGCAATAGAGTTTAGGATAAACGCAGAAGACCCTGAAACATTTACCCCTAACCCGGGGACTATAACAGAGTTGTATTTACCCGGTGGGTTTGGTGTAAGGGTTGATACCCACATATACAAAGGCTACACAGTCCCGCCCTACTACGACTCACTTATTGCAAAGCTGATAGTATACGGCAAAGACAGGGAAGAGGCTATAATAAGGGGAAAAAGGGCTTTATCAGAGTTGGTTATAGATGGAATAAAAACAACAAGGGATTTCCACCTAAAGATACTTGAAGACCCTGAGTTTAAAGCAGGGATTTACACAACATCACTTGTTGATACAAAGTATCTGGGAATAAAAGAATGATAAAGGTTCTGACGGTAGGTGCCTTAGCTGAAAACTGTATAATCTTAGCTGATGAGGACAGTAAAGAGGCTTTAGTTGTAGACCCGGGGGCTGAAGGGGATACTATAAAGCAACATTTACAGGACTACACAGTTAAGTATATCTTAGCCACCCACGGACACCTTGACCATACAGGTCAGGTAGGGTATTTAAAACAGCTTTATCCACAGGCAGAATTCCTTATACACAAAGGGGATTTGTTTTTACTAAACAACGAGATATTTCCATTTTTTAAACAGATGATAGGGGCTGTAGACTGTCCCCAACCTGACAGATACATAAAAGAAGGGGATACTATACCCCTTGGGAAGTTTAACCTTACAGTTTTAGAGACACCGGGACACACACCGGGAAGTGTATCCTTCTACGACAAAAACCATAAACTAATCTTAACAGGGGACACACTTTTTAAAGGCAGTATAGGAAGGACAGACCTACCCGGCGGTGATATTAACCAGATGAAACAGTCTTTAAAAAGGCTGTTAACCCTCCCTGAGGATACAACAGTCCTGTCTGGACACGGTGAACCTACAACTATAGGGGAAGAAAAAAGAACAAATCCTTACATAAAGGAGTTGCTGTGGTAAGGATAGGCACACACGTATCCTCTTCCAAATCTATAGACCTTGTTTTTGACAGGGGAAAGGAAGTTGGGGCTACAACGATACAGTTTTTCCTGTCCTCACCACGGAGTTGGAAATGGAAGGAAAGGGAGGATACAGAAAAGGAACTATACCTGAAAAAAAGGGCTAACTTTGGTATACTCCCGATAGTTGCCCACTCATCATACCTGTTTAACCTTGCCTCAGACGACCCCCAACTGTGGGAAAAATCTATACAGGGGGTTATTAATGAACTTACCCTATGTGAAGAGTTAGGTATAGAGTATTATGTAATCCACCCGGGGAAGGCAAAAGGTCAAAAGGAAGAAAAGGCGATACAGAACATAATAAAGGCTATAGAAAGGGTTTTCTCCACAGTGAAACTGAAAAACACAGTTTTTTTACTTGAAACCCTTGCAGGACAGAAAGGAGAGATAGGGAAAACAACAGAGGAGTTATACCAACTTATAAAACCTTTCCAAACGGAAAATATAGGGGTCTGCCTTGATACCTGCCACCTGTTTTCCGCTGGATACAGGATAAATACAGAGGAAGGGTTTAACAACTACAAACAGGAGTTAGACGCCCTTATAGGAATAGAAAAGGTAAAGGTTATCCACTGTAATGACACAAAAACCCCCTTTAACTCAAAGAAAGACAGACACGAACATATAGGTGAAGGATACATAGGCTACAAAGGGTTTGAACTTTTCCTTAATGATACAGATTTTTGTAAACTACCTTTTATACTTGAAACACCAAAGGTTGGGAACTGGGATTTGGAGAATATGAGGAGGTTAAAAGGTTTAATAAAAGCGCCCGTAGCTCAGTAGGATAGAGCGCCGATTTCCGGGGTCGGAGGTCGCAGGTTCAAATCCTGCCGGGCGCATTAAATAACAAGAAATGGAGAGAAAATGGAGAGGCTAAAAAAGGAGTTTTTACCCCTTGTTGAGGAAAACCTTACTAAATATATTGACAGCCATGTAGAATTTATACTGAAGGTAGGCAGGTATATACTTGATGCAGGGGGAAAGCGGATAAGACCACTTTTAACCCTTGGTTTTGCAAAGGCAGTTGGAAAGGAAGATATAACAGATGTTGTTCCACTGTCAGTAGCCCTTGAGTATTTACACACTGCATCACTACTACACGACGATGTGGTAGATGGGGCTGAAACAAGGAGGGGAAAACCATCTGCAAACAGGGTCTTTGGTAATGAGACCACAGTCCTTACAGGGGATTATATGTATGCCACAGCACTGTATATATTCTCAACTTACGGAAACATAGAGATGATAAAGGTTGTATCAGACGCAGTTAAAAAAATGGCTGAAGGACAACTACTTGAGTTAAAAAAGATAGCAGACTTTGATATGACAGAACAGGAGTATTTCCAGATAATAGACGGAAAAACGGCAGTCCTATTTGGGGCTTGCGGTTATGTAGGGGCTAACTCTGTTGTAGGGGATACAGAAAAATCCCACCTTGCATATGACTACGGTATAAAAATAGGAAGGGCATTCCAGATAGTAGACGATATTTTAGATTACACCTCCACCTCAGACAAGTTAGGTAAACCTGTATGTAATGATATAAAAGAGGGGAAAATCACCTACCCACTTATTGTTATAAGGGAAAAACTTTCCCCTGAAGAAAGGGAGTTTTTTAAACAGCTTGTAAAAAAGATAAATCCTACAGATGAAGAGATACAAAAGGCAAGGGATATTGTTTTAAGCAAAGGGGGGCATAAATTAGCATTTGAAAAGGCAAAGGAATATGTGAGAAAAGCCATAAACAACCTTGAACAATTCCCAGATAATATATATTGTAGAGAGCTAAAAACCCTTGCAAACTACATAGTAGAGAGGGAAGTGTAAATGACCAGAACAGTCTTAAAATCAAAAATACACAGAATAACAATAACAGGGGCAGACTTACATTACGAAGGTTCATTAACCCTTGATGAAAACCTTATGGAGATGGCTAACCTTGTCCCGTTTGAAAAGGTAGAGGTCTTTAATATTAACAACGGAAACAGATTTTCCACATATGTAATACCAGGGGAAAGGAACAGTGGGGAGTGTATCCTTAACGGAGCCGCCGCCAGACTTGGACACGCAGGGGATTTAATAATAATAGTTTCCTACGCAGATATACAGGACAGCGAGTTGTCCGACTTTAAGGTAAGTTTAGTATACATAGATGAAACTAACAACACAGTAAAAGAGTTTAAAGAAGTTGGGATTTTTTCCGAAGAGGCTAAAGAAATAGCATTAAGGAACAAAAATCTTATAAAGGATTAGAAAGATGGTTAAACTAAGTCGGTATTATCTCTTAACAGGGATAATACTGGCATTTTTGCTTTCTTCCTGTGCAACAAAAGGAAAAAAAAGTTCATTAGAAGCAATAAAAAAAGAAAAAAATTCAAAAAGTGGATGTATATTAATCTGTAATAGTAATAAAAAAAGCACAGATAATAAGTTTAAGCGTAACCCTACACAGAAAGTCTCCCGTATCAAGTATTGGGATATACCTTCCCAGATAAAGATACCTAAACACCCTGATGTGGAAAAGTATGTCCGTTTCTTCGGGAAGGATAAAAGGGCTTGGACAGAAAGGGCTTTAAACAGAATGGTTCTTTATAAACCTATGGTATTAACTGTATTAAAAGAGTATGGTCTCCCTGAGGAGTTGGCATACCTACCGATAATAGAAAGTGGTTATAACCCCTTTGCCACATCTGTATCAAACGCAGTTGGTATATGGCAGTTTATACCTTCCACAGGAAAGTATTTTGGACTTAGACAAACATACTGTTTTGATGAAAGGAGAGACCCTTACAAATCTACAATAGCCGCCGCAAAGTATCTAAGGTATCTATACCAAAAGTTTGGCAGGTGGGATTTAGCCCTTGCCGCCTATAACTGTGGTGAAGGCTGTGTCCAGAGGAGACTTTCCAGCCCAAACGATACATTCTGGGATATACAGCATAAACTACCTAAACAGACACAGGAGTATGTCCCCAGATTTTACGCCGCAGTTATAATAGCCAAAAATCCAGAGGCATTTCAGATACACGTATCAGATACCCACGGTATAAAGTTCTTAGAAAGGGTTAATATAAACGGTATACTTCCTCTAAAAGAGGTTAGCCAGATTACAGGTATACAGTATCAACTACTTAAGGTGTTTAACGCCCACCTAAAAAGGGGAAAAACCGTATCAGGGACAAAGTTAAACCTACCGTTCCCAAATGAATACCTGTTAACAAGCTATCACAACGGAAAGAAAGAGAAACTAAAAAGACAGGCATTATACAGAAGGGTATCCTACAGGGTTATATACAAAAGATACAGGGTAAAAAAAGGAGATACACTTTACAGAATATCAAAAAGGTTTGGAATAACAATAAAGGAGCTAAAAAGGATAAACAGGCTGAAAAACAACCTTATAAAGCCGGGAATGACCATAAAAGTCCCTGTTAAGGTAAAAAGGGCTTGTTAATGGTAGAAAGGAGAAAAACCAGACCTGTATATGTGGGAAATGTTCAGATAGGGGGAGATGCCCCAGTTATTGTCCAATCTATGACAGACACCAAAACCCACGATATAGAAGCAACATTAAACCAGATAAACAGGCTACACAAAGCTGGCTGTGAGATTATCAGGGTAGCCGCCCCTACAGAAAAAGATGCAGAGGCTTTGAAAGAGATTGTATCCAGAAGTCCAATCCCTGTAATAGCAGATATACACTTTTCGCCAAGGATAGCCTTCCTCTCCCTTGAAAGTGGCATACACGGAATAAGGCTAAACCCGGGAAATATAAATGATGAAGGGAAGATAAGGGAGATACTACAGGAATGTAAAAGGAAAAATATAGCAGTTAGACTTGGGGTAAACTCAGGTTCACTTGAAGAAAAACTACTTGAAAAGTATGGCTACCCATCTGCACAGGCTTTGGCGGAAAGTGCGTTAAACTGGTCTGAGTTTTTTGAAAAGGTAGGCTTTACAAACTTTAAAGTGTCCATAAAAGGTTCAGATGTTTTACAGAATGTAGAGGCAAACAGGATATTTGCAGAAAGAACAGATATTCCCCTACATATAGGGATTACAGAGGCAGGACCCTCAGGGAGAGGTTCCGTAAAGTCTGCTGTAGGGCTTGGGATACTACTATACTTAGGTATAGGGGATACGGTAAGGGTATCCCTTACAGCTGACCCTGAGGAGGAGGTAAAGGTTGCCTACCAGATACTACAGTCCTTAGGCTTACGGAGAAAGGGCATTGAGATTATATCCTGTCCAACCTGTGGCAGAATAGAGGTAAACCTACCGGAAATAGTAAAACAGGTTGAAGGACAGCTTGGACAGGAGGATATACCCCTTAAGGTGGCTATAATGGGCTGTGTGGTAAACGCAATAGGGGAGGCAAGGGAGGCAGATATAGGTTTAGCCTGTGGCAACAAATCTGCAATACTGTTTAAAAAAGGTGAACCTGTAAAAAGGGTTTCTGAAGAGGAGATGGTAGAGGAGCTTGTTAAAGAGATAAAAAAGATGAAAGGGGAAAGGAATGGAGGAACAGCTTAATATAAACCTACCCGGTGTAGCTGTTGATGTTCTATCTGAAGAATGGCAAACGGAAGATGTTGTCCAAAAAACCCCTGTAAAACTATACAAAGTTTCCAAAAGGAAAGGGGGCTTTACACTGTATATGAAAACCCCTTACGAAGATGTAGAGTGGTATTTCTCCAAAGGATTAACCCTTTTCCACAGAAACGGTAATACCCTCCGTATTGAACACGAAGATGGGCAGTATTGGGTAGACCTACCAGCCCACCCAAAACTGTTAGAGTTTCTAAAAGAGTTTATACCTTAAAAGGTCATAACTATTGGCTTGTCAGATTTATTTACAAAATTTAAGAAAGTAGCCGCCCCTACCGGTTTCTCCACACCTTCCAGAAGGTCTTCAGCTGTATAGCCAAACATTCTCATAGCAGTTTCACAGGGAAACAGCTTAACCCCAAGGTCAATAGCCTGTTTTATAAGCTGGTCTATAGAGGGCATTTTATCAACCTTTAGCTTTTCAACCTCAGCCTGTATCTCCTTTACCTTTTCCCTGTGTAAGGTATGGATACCGTTAAAGCTAAAGAATATCCCAACCTCCATACCCATAGCCGCAGAAGTATTTGCAAGCATAAAAGAAGGCAAAACCTTATCCACACTGTTAGAAAGAAGTATAATCCCTACTGTCGCCATAATCCTCTCCTTTAGATTGTTTGGTAAGACTATTATAATCACAAAAACCCAACTGTCCTACCTTGATATAATATTAATCCTTGATACAAATACAAAAACAGGAGTGGTGTAATGTTTAACTTCGGTGAGCTTGGTAATATG
>JAADEV010000089.1 GCA_013153295.1 Aquificota bacterium
TGTAGTGTTTCTTTTTCATTTAGTAGTCTGTATATATCTTCCAGTTGTTCTAACTTTTCTACTTTTTTCTGTAGTGCAGGTAGTTTTTCCTTCAACTGGTTTATTAATTTTAGACTTTCCTGTTCTTCTTCCAACCTGCCTTGTAGGGTGGATATTTTGTCCTGTAGAATTTTTATTCTACTTTGTATCTGTAGGGCTTTATCCTTTTCTGCTTGTAGTTTTTTTATCTCCTCCCCTGTTTTTTTTCTTTTTGTTCTGAGACAGTCTGCCCTTTTTTGTAGTGTGTTTACCTTCCGTTGTAGTGTGTCTATCTCCTGTGTAAGTTGTTGTATCCCTTCTTCTATTTCTGTTATATCCTTTATATCCTGTAGTTTTGCTTCAAGCTCCCTGTTCAGCTCTTTCCTTTTCTCCCCTGCAAGCTCAGAAACTATCTGGTAAATAGTCATATCAAGCATTTCTTCAAATATTTTTGCCCTTTCACTTCTTGGTATCTCAAGGAGTTTTTCTATCTCCCCTTGTTTTATAAGAATAGATGCTTGGAAGGTTTTGTTTGTTATCCCTGTAATGTTTTGCAGGCTTTTTGTTATATCTTTACTGTAGTAGGGGATAAACTGGTCTTTTTCCTTTTTGTAAACCATTGCTGATGTGGAGGCTTTTTTCCCCCTGATTGTTATCTCCCTTTCTACCATATACTCATCTTTGCCCCTCTGGAAAATAAGGCTAACTGTAGCTTTGTTTTTCCCCCACTGGATTAAATCCTTTGCACTACCCTTTGTAGACCTTCCAAACAGGGCGTAGTATATCCCATCTATTATTGAACTTTTCCCAGCCCCATTATCCCCAACAAATATTGTTATCCCCTCAGGCTCAAACTTTATATGCGTTTTTGTATGGGACAGAAAGTTTTCTAATTTTAGTTCTTTCAGTATCATCTGCTTACCTACTACTTAAAAGCTGTTTTTAATAGTATAACCTAAGTATTCTTATAGGATAGTAAGCTTCCTGCTTCATTAGATTTTTATACACTTTCATTTTAAACCTGCTATAATCATTCCTATGCTTGGGATAGAGAGGTTGTTGGAGAAACTTTTTAATAGGCGTTCAGTTCCAAAAGAGGAAAGGGAGGAAATATCCTTAGAGGATATTGGGACAAAGTATATACACGGCTTGCTGTTTTACAACACATACTTTGACCAGCTTTCACAGGTTTTAGGTAAAGATACAGTATGCTTTATAGTCGGTGGGTGGATAAGGGACAGAATGGTAAACCTACCACTTGGGGACAAGGTAGATGTGGATTTTTTAATCACCACAGAACCTATGGAAGTGGTAAAAAGATTTAAAAAGCTACTTGGTAAAGGGGAAATATTCCAATTTGAGAAAGGAAAACCTGTAGCTACCATAATTTTTGAGGAAGACGGGGTTAGATACAGGTTTGATTTTTCCCTTTTAGATATATCAGACATTATGTCAAACCCTAATCTGGACTTTTACGACAAAGAAAAAGCTGTTATAGACAGACTTGAAGAAGACCTGAAGAAAAGGGATTACACAATAAACGCAATGGCTGTAGTGTTTGATGATGCCCTTGGGCTTGGGGCTTCACAAACAGTTCTTTTTGACCCAACAGGTGGCTTGGAAGACCTACAGGAAGGTATAGTTAGACCTGTATCCCTACAGAACATACAGGAAGACCCTGTAAGGATTGTTAGGGGATACAGGATAGCAAACCAGCTTGATTTCACATTGGAAAAAGAATTTAGAAAATGGGTAAAGGAAAACCTACACCTACTTGAGAAAGCCCCTAAAGAACGGATTAGGGACGAGTTATTAAAGATACTTGAGATGGAAAACTCCCACAAAATCCTAAAAGAGATGGAAAGGGACGGCGTCCTACAAACTGTTATACCTACACTGAAAGATGTAAATAAAAGTGAGTTAAACCAGTCTATACAAGCTGTAGAAAGGATAGAGGAAATCCTAAAAAAAAAGTGGTAAATACCCTTTCCCTACCTGATGTGGAGGTATACACAGAAACATTTCTGTCCCAGTTTTCAACAACACCCTTTTTAAAGTTAGCTGTAATTTTACTAAAAGCAGAAAAAGACAAAACTGGGCTACCTATTGGCAAAAGGGCAAACCTATTTATAACAAACCTGATAAAAGGGACTAAACAGCTGTTTAGTATACAAAAGGGGAAAGGTAGCCTTAACAGATTTATCTACCAATACAAAAGCCACCTGCCTTATATACTTACTGTTTACACTGTATTAACAGGTGAGAATACAGAAAAGGTTTATAGAAAGATAGCCAAACACTACACAGAAAACTACAGGGGAAAGGTTGTTGAAGAACCACTTTTAACAGGTAAGGATATAATACAGATACTTGGTATACCCCCTTCAAAACAGGTTGGGATACTAAAGGAAAAACTGTTAAATGAACAGATAGAAGGGAGGATAAAAACAAAAACAGAGGCGGAAAACTTTATAAAAGCTGTTTATAAAGGGGATAAAGATGTTTATAACATTTGAAGGTATAGAAGGGGCAGGGAAATCTACACAGGCTAAGATGCTTTACCAGTATCTAAAATCCCAAGGGAAGCCTGTTATCCTAACAAAAGAACCGGGGGGGACAGAAAGGGGTAAGAGAATAAGGGAGATACTACTATCTAAAACAGATGAACCTTTTCCACATATAGCTGAACTTTTCCTTTATGAAGCGGACAGAAACCTACATATTAACAACCTGATAAAACCCTACCTACAGAAGGGATACACAGTTATAAGCGACAGGTATACACACTCAACCTTAGCCTACCAAGGATACGCCAGAGGTTTGGATATAAATCTAATACAACAGCTTAACAACATAGCAACAGAAGGATTACAACCGGATATAACATTTCTAATAGATATACCTGTGGAAGAGGGACTAAAGAGGATTACCAGATACAGGGAAAAGGATAGGATAGAGGAGGAGGATATAAACTTCCACCACAGGCTAAGGGAGGGATTTTTAAAGATAGCCCAGCAGGAAGGGGACAAGGTTGTGGTTTTAGACGGCACACTACCACCTGAAACCCTGTTTAAAAAAGTGTTAGACACCTTAAAAGAAAGGAATATAATCTAAAGATTATGAAACTAATAGGACATCACAGGGAGATAGACTTACTAAAAAGGTATCTAAACAGGGATTTCCACTCTTACTCATTCCTGTTTGAAGGGAAAGACTGTATAGGTAAAAAGCTGGTGGCACTGATAGTGGCAAAATCATACCTATGTGAAAAGGGGGAGTTTTTCGGCTGTGGCAGTTGTCAAAGCTGTAAACTGTCCCAAAACACAATAGACAGTATATACACAGGGGAAGACAAACCTACACACCCGGATATACTGGTAGTTTCCAGTGAAAAGGGTATAAAGATAGACCAGATAAGGCAGGTAAACCAGTTCCTAAAACTAAAGAAAAAAAAGGTGGTTATTATAGAAAAGGCAGAAAATATGACAGTGGAGGGGGCTAACGCCCTTTTAAAAACCCTTGAAGAACCGCCACAGGACAGCATAATAATCCTTACCACATCTAACCAGCAGAAACTACTACCTACAATAACATCAAGATGTATAAAAGTAAGGTTTAACAGCCTTTCCAAAGAAGAAATAGAGGAGATACTTACACTTAAAGGGGTAGACCAGAAACAGATAAAAACCCTGTTAGCCCTATCCGACGGTAGTATGTGTATACCACAGGCTGTACTACAGGAACCTAAGATTTTTAAATACGCCAAAGATTTATACAATCTGCTTACAGTTGAAGGGACACACCCGGAGGGAATAATATCCCTTTCAAACCTTATGGACAAGTTAGAACTAAACCAGCTTAACAGTGTTTTACAAACCACAGAAAAGATACTTTACAAAAAAACCTTAAAAGGGGATATACCCCTTGATGTTTATGATAAATTTATAAAAGAGGTAAAAACACTAAAAACCGCCGTAGACAAAGGTGTAAAGAAAAAGTTAGCATTACAGGGGCTATACTTTAACATTAAGGAGGAAGTAAATGTCTAATATAGATACATACCTTGCAAGGATAAGATTTCCAGATACAAACAAGTTTAGTGATGTGGAAGGTGTCCCAAGGGATATACAAAAGGGTGAAAGGATTGTGGTAGAAACTGAAAAAGGTGAAGAGGTTGTAAAGGTTGTAGGGGAAGCGGTATACGACCCTGAAGCCCCCCCTAAGTATAAATTCCTCAGGAAAGCCACCAAAAAGGATATAGCCACATTCTACAAACACGAAAAGGAAGCAGAAAAGGCGTTAGGGCTTTGTAAAAAGTTAGCAGAAAGCCTTGGGCTTAAGATGAACCTACTTAAGGCATACATTCCAATAAACCGTTCAAAAATACTGTTTTACTATGTATCTGAAGGTAGGGTTGACTTTAGACAGCTTGTTAAGGAGCTGGCAAAAAGGCTAAAAATGAGAATAGAGATGAGGCAGGTAGGTGTTAGGGACGGCGTCCAGATAGCAGGGGCAGTTGGGGTGTGTGGCAACCAGTGTTGCTGTTCAGTATTTATAGATAAGTTTGACACTGTAAATGTGGAAATGTTAGAGGAGCAGAACCTACCACCTACACCGGCAAAATTTACAGGTATATGTGGCAGGCTTATGTGTTGCCTTGCCTTTGAAAGGGATAACTACGCCATTAGAAAAGAACTACCTGATATAGAAAGTGAGGTTGAGATAGAAGGTAGAATTTACAAAGTAAAAGAGTATGACTTTATAAAAGAGAGGGTAGTCCTTACAACAGACCTTGGGGAAATCCTTTATATACCATTTGATAAACTTGATGAGTATGGATTAAGAAAGCCTTCCCCCTGTGATACCTGCCAGTTTAAGGTTGGAGGTGAGGTAGCTGTTGAAACCTAACAAAGCTGTAGAGATAGGGAGAAAAGTTCTACAGGAGGAAAAAAGGGCTTTAGAAAGGCTGTCCCAAGCCCTTGACCATAACTTTGAAAGGGCAGTGGAAACAATACTAAACACAAAGGGAAAGGTTATAATAACAGGGATAGGTAAATCTGGATTAATAGGGCAGAAAATCTCAGCTACTTTGTCCTCCACAGGCACACCGTCTTTCTTTCTACACCCTGCTGAGGCGATACACGGGGATTTAGGGGTAATATCAAAGGAGGACACTATTATAGCCATATCCAATAGCGGGGAGACACCTGAACTACTTGCAATAGTCCCTATAATAAAAAGGTGGGGGAACACAATAATAGCAATAACAAACAATCCAAACTCAACACTGGCGAAGGAAAGCCATATACACCTTTACCTAAATGTGGATAGGGAAGCCTGTCCACTTAACTTAGCCCCAACATCATCGTCCACAGCTACACTTGCCCTTGGGGACGCACTGGCAGTAGCACTGTTAGAGGAAAGGGGATTTACACCTGAGGATTTTGCCAGATACCACCCGGGGGGTTCACTTGGTAAAAAGCTAATGAAGGTAGAGGAGATAATGCATACAGGGGAGGAGATACCTGTGGTATCCCCAGAAACACCACTTACAGAAACGGTTATAGTGATGTCAGAAAAGGGCTTTGGCACGGCGTTAGTTGTGGATAAAGATGGAAATCTAATTGGGATAATTACAGACGGAGATTTAAGGCGTTTTGTTAGAAAAGGTGGTAGTGTTGACAGAAGTCTTACAAAGGACGCAATGACACAGAACCCAAAGTATATAACCAAGGATATATATGTTCTTAAGGCTTTAGAGGTTATGGAGGATTACAACATTACAGTTTTACCTGTAGTTGAAAACGGCAAGCCAGTAGGCATAATCCATATGCACGATATACTAAAAAGTGGAGTTTTTTAAAAGCTTAAAAACCCTCTAAAAAGCAATGGAAAAATTTAGGGAAGATGAATTTTCAGTTATCCAAAGGAATATAGAAAGGAAGTTTCTACAAAACCTGCAAAAACTGGAAACTGTAAAAAGCAAAGAGGAGTTTTTAGAGGAATTTCCAAAGTTATGGAAAAAGAAAAAAAGATTTGAGGAACATATTAGAAAAAGAAAAAATCTTGGGCATATCCCAGAGGAAGACGCAGAGTTTACATACGCAAAACATATTATTCAAGTTCTTTCTGCATTTGATAGGGTATTTATAGAAAAAAAGAAGTTAGGTAGTCAGGTGGATTATTTTTACAAAGATAACTGGGTGGTAATTATTAATGATAAAGGGAAGATAGAAACGGCATATAAGTTGGAGACTACCTTGTCAAAGTTTGTAGAGAGACATAAAATTAAGAATGAATTGAGAGAAGGGGAAATAAATGAAGAATTTAGAAAAATTATTAAAGGCTTATGGAATAGGGTTAAACTATTTTGACGAAGATGACCCAGAGGCTGATTTACTGCTTATATACAGACAAGAGTTGGAAGAAAACAAACATCTCCTTTCCCCTGAGGATTTAGACCTTTTATACCAGTATGACCTTAAAGCTGTAGAACTATATGAGAAATACAAAAAATACGACACGGAAGCTGTTGATTGGCTAAAAGACACCGTTCAAATAGCCAAGTCAAATCTCCAAAAACAACTTAAATAGTATAATGGTAAAACTAATCTTGGACAAAAGGGCTTTAAAACACGGTTATGTTAATTTGTATACTAATGATAATGTAGAAATAGATGAAAGTTTATCTAATGAAATACTGTTAAAAACCCCCTGCTATGATTTAGCAGTATCTCCTAAAGGCGAACTAATAGAACTTGAATGTGATACTGGGGATTTAGACAGGATAAACCCCCGTTTACTTTCAGGGAGTTATAATTTTGAAGGGAAAATAGTTAACTTTGAAGGGCTGATAAATACCATCAAAAACGCTGTTATTAAATCCTAAAAACGGACACTAAAGTATGAAAAATAATCTACTAAAAGACCTTAGACCTACATCGTCCAAAGTAAGACAGGCTTTGTTTAATATCCTTTACGATGTGGAGGGGCTTTCATTTTTAGACCTGTTTGCAGGGACAGGGGGGGTAGGCATTACCGCTTTAGAAAAAGGGGCAAAACCTGTTGTATTTGTAGAGAAAAACAGAAAAAGGGCTTTAGAGATAAAAAAGAAATTGGGGAAAAGGGAAGGTAAAGTTATACCTACAGATGCAGTTAAATATCTAAAAGATACCCAGTATAAGTTTGATATTATCTTTGCAGACCCACCCTATAACTACAAACAGTATGATAAATTAATAGATAACGCATTAAACAGCCTTTCTGAAGGAGGTATTTTTATACTTGAACATAGGGCAGGGAAAAGTTTCGGGGCAGAGGAGGAAAGGAGATACGGGGATACAATCCTTTCTTTTTGGAGAAGGTAAATGATAACAAAAATATGTGTGTATCCCGGCACATTTGACCCTGTCCATTACGGACACCTTGATATAGTAAAAAGGGCTTTGAATATATTTGAGTATGTAGTTGTGGCAGTTGCAAAAAACCCGAAAAAAAAGCCCCTTTTCACAGTGGAAGAACGGGTTGAGATGTTCAGAAGGTCTGTAGAGGATTTTGGGCAGGATAGGGTAATAATAGAGCAGTTTGATGGATTACTTGTAAACTTTATGAAAAAATACAACACAAAAATTATAATCAGAGGGGTAAGGCTGTTTACAGATTTTGAGTATGAGCTACAGATAGCTATGACAAATTACAACTTAGACAAGGCAGAAACCCTGTTCCTAATGCCTGCACAGGAGCTTATCCATATAAGTTCATCAATAGTTAAAGATGTAGCTTACCATCACGGAGATTTGTCAAAAATGGTTCACCCCTTTGTGGCAAAAAAGTTAGAGGAAAGGTTCCTATGATATACAGGATACTTTTAGCTGTTTTACTAATGTTTTTCTCCTCCTGCGGTTATAAAACAGTCCAACATAACAAAGAAAACCAGCAGGTATACTGTATAACAAAGATAAAACTACCTACTGCACAGGAAACAGCCCTTGATGTCCTCTCCCGTTCAATATCAGAAGCGGTTTTATCATCAGGAAACAGGCTACAGTGTTCCGGAGAGACAACAAGGTTTATAGAGGTTGTGGTGTCTTCCCTATCTGTAAGACCTATCGGATACTCTGTATCGCAAAGGGCAAGTGTTTACAAAGTCTCTATAGATATGCTTTTTACAGTAAAAAACAGAAAAAATGAGGTTCTTTTACAAAAAAGGATAAAAGAGATGACCCAGTATACAGGGACAGGGCTAAACGCCGATATTGAAAAAAGATACGCAATAGAAGAAATAGGCAGAATAATAGGCATAAGGGTATACTCCCTTCTAAACAGCAATGGCTGAAAAAAGTATTATCCAGCTTATAAAGGATTTTGATATACAACAGCTTAAAGGGGTTAGTCTAATATACGGCACAGAGGAATTTTTGAAAAAACAGCTAATAGAAAGGGTAAAGGGCTGTTGCAACCCTACAATCCTGTGGGGTGATGAGATACAGTTATCAGACCTAAAGGAAAAATTCGGTAGCGGTTCCCTTTTCTCCACAGAAACAACAGTTATACTACTTAACGGTGAGGAGTTTATAAAAAACCTATCTAAAAAAGATGTAGGGGATTTTCTAAAGCTACTACAAGGTATACAGCCCCCTGACAGATTGTTAATATTCCTGTCCCTTGAAAAACCGCCTGCAAAGGAGCCTTACAAAACCCTGCTAAAAGAGGCTGACAGTATAGTTTCCCCAAACCTTACACCTAAAGCCTTTTATATATCTATAAAAAACAAAATACAAAAAGCTGGCAAAAAGATAGATGATGAAACCCTAAAGTATCTCCTCTCAAAGATAAAAAATGACCTTTTTGTAGCAAAACAGGAGATAGAAAAGCTACTACTTTATGTAGGGGATAGGGAAGAGATAACCAAGGAAGATATAGACAAGGTTATAATCCCCTCAAAGGTAGACAATATATTTGCGTTTTTAGACAGGTTTTTTTCAAAAGACAAAAGGGCTTTGGAGATACTAAACCAGCTTATAGAAACACAGTATCACCCCTTTGAGATACAGACCCTTCTACTAAACCATATAAACAAGATACTTATGTTTAAATCTCTACTTAAAAGTGGAAAAGATTTAGAGGGGGCTTTTGCCTCAGTGGGGGTAAAACACCCTTCAGCAAAGGCAACACTAAAAAAACATTCCTCATTAACAAGCGAAAAAGAGCTAATATCCTTAATAAAACAACTATACCAGCTTGAAATAGACCAGAAGGTAAACTACCAAGATATAAACAAATCCTTACAAGAATTCGTCCTAAAAGTAGTCCACGGCGGTTAACAGCATGGCAGAAGAGAAACAATCTATATCTGTTAGACCACAGAGTTTAGATGAGTATATCGGACAGGAAAATATAAAAAAACAGGTAAAGGTTTTTATACAGGCATCAAAAAGGACAGGAAAACCTTTAGACCATACCCTTATAACAGGACCACCGGGGCTTGGGAAAACAACATTAGCACAGGTAATAGCAAATGAACTGGGAAAGGAGATAGTTTTTACATCTGGAACGGCACTTGAGAAAAAAGGCGATTTAGCGGGTATCCTATCATCTCTACAGGAAGGGGATATTCTGTTTATAGATGAGATACACCGTTTAAACCCAGCTGTGGAAGAGATGTTATACCCTGCTATAGAGGATTTCCATCTGGATATAGTAATAGGAAAGGGAACAACTGCAAAAACTGTAAGACTAAATCTACCACAGTTTACCCTTATAGGGGCTACAACAAAAGCTGGAATGCTTACGCAACCTTTACTATCTAGATTTGGGATAATTCTTAATATGGATTTTTATGATATAAAATCCCTTACCCAAATTGTAATCAGGTCTGCAAGTATACTTGGTATACAGATAACACCTGAAGGGGCGGAGGAGATAGCAAAATCCTCAAGGGGAACTCCAAGGATAGCAAACAGACTGTTAAGGCGGGTTTACGATTACGCAGTTATACACAACAACGGTATTGTGGATAAAGAAACTTCAAGGAAGGCGTTGGCATTCCTTGGTATAGATAGTAATGGACTTGACCAGATAGATAGGAAGTATCTAAGTTTACTTGTTAACACCTACAGTGGAAAACCTGTAGGGTTAAACACCTTATCATCTGCATTAGGGGAAACCAAAAGAACTATAGAGGAAGTAATAGAACCTTACCTTATACAGCAGGGACTTGTGAAAAAAACCCCCCGTGGAAGGGTAGCTACAGACAAAGCTATTAAACTGTTTGGAGAGCTTTAAACCTCTTTTTTTATTTCTTCTAAGATGTTTTTGTGGAGGGTTTCCCAGAGATAATCGTCATCATTAATTCCAAAGTGTCCAAGTATAGATGTTTTTTTGTATATAGGTCTTCTAAGGTCTAAACTTTTTATTATTCCTGCTGTGGATATGTCAAATATCTCTTTTACTATGTTATTTAGCTTTTCTGTGTTTATATCTGTATCTACTTTAATATTGAAAGAGACAGGCATACTACTGCCTATTACGTAAACCATCTCCACATTACACTGGTTTGCCACACCGGAGGCTACAATATGTTTTGCTATCATTCTTGCCATATAAGAGGCTGACCTATCTATCTTTGTTGGGTCTTTACCTGCAAAGGCACTGCCACCTGACGCCGCCGCTGTTCCGTAGGCATCTGCTATCGTTTTTCTACCTGTTAATCCGGTATCTGCCATAGGTCCGCCGATAATAAACCTTCCAATCGGGTTTATTACTATAGGTGTATCTTTCTTTATTAGGTGTTGGGGGACAACTTTTTTTATTACCTGTTCCATAACCGCTTCTTTTACATCTTTTTCTGATACCCACGGGTCGTGTTGCACAAGCACTGTTATACTGTTTATCCCTACAGGTTTGTTGTCCTCGTAATCCACAACAACTATTGCCTTACCATCTGGTCTAAAGAAGGGGACTATATCGTCTTTCCTAAGCTCATCTATTGTTTTTACTATACTGTTTGCTATATTGCAGGGGAGGGGCATATAGTTGTCTGTTTCGTTTGTTGCGTATCCTACTACTATACAGGTATCCCCTGCCCCGTCAGATGGAACCCCCAATGCGATTTCCGGGCTTTGGTCGTTTATTGTTGTTATAACCCCCGCTGTGTAGCCGTCAAAACCGTAGTCTGGTTTTGTGTATCCTACCTCTATAAGTGTGCTTCTGGCTATATTTGGAATATCTACATAGGCGTCTGTGGATAACTCACCGGAGACGTGAACCAGCCCTGTGGTGATTAAGACCTCTATAGATGCCCTTGTGTAAGGGTCTTTTGCTATTAACTGGTCTAATATTGCATCTGCGATTATATCTGCTGTTTTATCAGGGTGTCCAAGGCATACTGCTTCAGCACTTTTTATTATTCCCATTAGAAACAGTCCTCTTCTAAAATTGCCCCTTTGTTTGCAGATGTTACGTGTTTTGCGTATCTCTTAAGCCATCTACTTTTTATCTCTTTTCTTTTTGGGGTAAAGTTTTCCATTCTCCTTTGTATCTCTTCATCATCAACAAGTAGCTGTATTTTTCTGTTTGGTATGTCTATTAGTATCCTGTCTCCATCTTGTATTATTCCTATTGTTCCTCCAGCCGCCGCTTCAGGTGATATATGCCCTATACAAGCTCCCCTTGTTGCCCCTGAGAAACGACCGTCTGTAATAAGGGACACCTTGTCCCCAAGCCCCATACCCATTATTGCAGATGTTGGTGATAACATCTCCCTCATACCGGGGCTACCTTTTGGTCCTTCGTATCTGATTACAACCACATTACCAGCTTTTACCTTCCCACCGAAAATACCTGATATAGCCTCCTCTTCACTGTCAAAACAGACAGCTGTCCCCTCAAAGACCTGCATTTCAGGGTCTACAGCCGCAGACTTTACAACACAACCATCTGGGGCAATATTTCCAAACAGTATTGCAAGCCCTCCTGTTTCACTGTAAGGGTTGTCTATAGGTCTTATTACATTTGGGTCTTTTATTTCTGCGTCTTTGATAACTTCACCGATTGTTTTTAGGCTTACAGTCGGTCTGTCCAGATGTAATAACCCTTTTTTTGAAAGCTCTTTTAGTATTGCAGGTATTCCCCCTGCCCTGTCTAAATCCTCCATATGGTATTGTGAAGCAGGGGCAAGTTTACATAAGGTTGGTGTTCTCCTTGATATTTCATCTATTTTTTCAAGTGGAAACTCTATACCTGCCTCGTATGCAATTGCAAGGAGGTGTAAAACTGTGTTAGATGAACCTCCCATTGCAATATCCAGTGTAAAGGCGTTTTCTATAGTTTCTTCATTTACTATATCCCTAAATTTCAGGTCTGCTTCAAGTAGTTTTAGGATTTGTCTACCAGCTTGTTTTGCAAGCTCTTTTCTCCTTGGGTCTACAGCTAATATTGAACCGTTCCCCGGTAAGGCTACACCTAAAGCCTCTGCCAGACAGTTCATTGAGTTTGCTGTAAACATTCCTGAACAGGAACCACAGGAGGGACAGGCGTTTTCTTCTATCACTTTTAACTCCTGTTCTGTCATTTTACCTTGTGCTACAGCCCCAACTGCCTCAAACGCAGTGGCAAGGTCTATGGCAGTTCCATCTGGTAGGTGTCCAGCTAACATAGGTCCACCGCTAACGAATATGGTAGGTATGTTTAGCCTTGCCGCCGCCATCATCATACCGGGGACTATCTTATCGCAGTTTGGAATACATACAAGGGCGTCTAACTTGTGGGCTTCAACAACAGTTTCTATAGCATCAGCTATAAGTTCCCTACTTGGGAGGGAGTAATGCATTCCAGAGTGTCCCATTGCTATACCGTCGTCTACCCCGATAACATTAAACTCAAAGGGAACACCTCCAGCTTCCCTAATCGCCTCTTTTACAATATCTGCAAACTCCCTTAAATGGACGTGTCCCGGTATTATATCTATGTAGGAGTTTGCTATTCCTATAAACGGTTTGTTAAAATCCTCGTTTGAAAGCCCACAAGCCCTTAATAAACTTCTGTGTGGCGCCCTTTCAAAACCTTTTTTTATCTCATCACTTCTCATTTACTCTCCACCTTCCTGTTGTTTTAAAAACTCCCTAATCCTTTGTTCCATCATATCCTTAAGGTAAAGTTTTCTCCTTTTTAGCCTTTCTTCCTCTGCTTCCAGTTCAGGGTCAGGTGGATAATGTTTGTCAAGTTTGTGTATCTTCCACTTTAGTTCTTCCCTTTCTTCGTGCCATTGTCTAAACTCTTCATCTGTTTCAAGTAGCTTTTTGATTGCCTCTTCCCTTGTCATAGCTAACTCCTCCTAATCTTATTTTATGTGCCGTGTTCCCAGCTTGATAGATACTCCTTCTGTTCAGGTGTTAAGGTGTCAATCTCAATATCCATTGCCTTTAGCTTTAGCCTTGCCACCTCAAAATCCAGTTCATCTGGCACTTTGTAAACTTTAGGTTGTAGTTTTCCTTTATTTTTCACTAAATACTCTGCTGACAGGGCTTGGTTTGCAAAGGACATATCCATAACCGCCGCCGGGTGTCCCTCTGCCGCCGCCAGATTTACAAGTCTTCCATCTGCAAGTATGTATATATTCCTTCCATCTGGTAGTTTATACTCTTTAACATACTCCCTTATCTTCCTTTCGGATACAGCCATCTCTTTTAAAGCCTTTATATTAATCTCCACATCAAAATGCCCTGAGTTTGCCACAATACACCCGTCTTTCATCACCTCAAAGTGGTGTTTGTCCACCACATTTATGTTTCCTGTTACGGTTATTACAAAGTCAGCCTGTTTTACAGCTTCTATCATAGGCATAACCCTGTATCCGTCCATTCTTGCCTCAAGGGCTTTTAGAGGGTCTACCTCTGTTATTATCACTTCAGCCCCCATTCCAGATGCCCTCATTGCAACCCCTTTACCACACCAGCCGTAGCCAGCTACTACAACTGTAGACCCAGCAAACAGTCTGTTTGTAGCCCTAAGTATCCCGTCTATAGTAGACTGCCCAGTTCCATATCTATTATCAAATAGGTGTTTTGTGTAAGCATCATTTACAGCTATAACAGGGAATTTTAAAACTCCCTCTTTTTCCATAGCTTTAAAACGGATAACCCCTGTTGTTGTCTCTTCTGTTCCGCCTATTACATAAGGGATTAGTTCTTGCCTTTCTTTGTGAAGTGTGGATATTAAATCCCCTCCATCGTCCATAGTTATATTAGGTTTCCTGTCAAGGACTTCTTTTATATGGCGGTAGTATGTTTCTGTGTCTTCCCCGTGTATTGCAAATGTAGGTATATCAAAGTATTTAACCAGTGCCGCCGCAACATCGTCCTGTGTAGACAATGGGTTTGAGGCTGTTAGGTAAACATCTGCCCCACCTGATTTTAAAGTTATCATAAGATTTGCTGTTTCTGTTGTTACGTGTAAGCAAGCAGATATGGTAATACCTTTTAAAGGCTTTTCTTTTTCAAACCTTTCCCTAATCTGTCTAAGGACAGGCATATCCTTCTCTGCCCATTCAATCCTCAGCTTCCCCTGTTCAGCAAGGGAAATATCTTTAATATCGTAGTCCATAACACCACCCCTTACATTACTAATATATGGTTAATATTAAAACTTCATGTTATTATAACACCTTTATTATTCGTTATTTATTAGACCATAATTTGCCACTATTATAGAAAGTATATACTTCTATCGTAATCTTAAAAATTTTGTTTCTTTATAAAGTTTTGTGATATATTATTTAAGTTTTTGCTTGCAAATAAACACGCCTCCGTCTGCAAAAGGGTTGCCCTTTGTGGTTATGGGAGGCGG
>JAADEV010000127.1 GCA_013153295.1 Aquificota bacterium
TCCGTTTTCCATAACAACCACTTTGTTTGTTATATCTAACATCTTTAATCTGTGGGTTATCATAAACACAGTTTTGTTGTAAAAGTGTTTCTTTATCTCCTGTATTATGTATTCCTCTGTTTCCACATCTAAAGCTGATGTTCCCTCGTCTATTATCAGTATCTCTGGGTTTTTCAGGAATATCCTTGCAAGGGCTATTCTCTGCCTTTCCCCACCTGATAACCTTGAACCTTTCTCACCTAAAACTGTATCAAGTCCGTTTTCCAGTTTAAAAACAAAGTCTGCCTTTGCCTTTTTTAAAGCCTCTATCAGTTCTTCATCTGTTGCGTCTGGCTTTGCCACAAGTAGGTTGTTCCTAAGGGTATCGTTAAATATAAATACCTCCTGTGAAACCATTCCTATCCTTTCCCTAAGTGTGCTTACCTTAAACTCCCTTATCTCTGTGCCGTCTATATAAACCCCACCTTGATACTCGGTAATTAAAGCTGGAAGTATTTTTACAAGTGTGGATTTCCCTGAACCTGTAAGACCTACAATCCCAACCTTTTCACCTTTTTTCACAACTAAATTTATATCCTTTAAAATCCAGTTCTCCCCTATTTTAAGGGAAACATCTTTATACTGTATCTTGTCCTTTAGCCCTGTGAAAGGTTTACCTTCATCTTTTTCAACGGGAATATTAAGTATATAAAGTATCCTGTCCACCACAGGGGCAAGGGCTTTAAGGTTTATAGCCCCCCTTTGTAATGTTTGAAGTGAGTTTACCAGTATTAAAACCCCCCCTAAAAAGGAAAAGAAATCCCCTGCTGTTATTTCCCCTTTTATTATCCTTACACCGCCGTAGAATATTATCCCCGCTGTGGATACATAGGCTATAACCTCCACAGAGGACAGGTAAACAACCTCGTAAAAGGTGTTTTTCTTCTGTCTGGTATACAGCTTTTCATTTATCTGTTTGAATATCTTTATAAAGATACTGTCTTTAAAAAGTTTTACTATCTCTATTCCCTGTATCACCTGATTAAGGTGTTGGACATACTCGGCTATAGCCTCCTGTAGCATTTTAGAGTATTTTTTCCTTTTTTCCCCAAAGTAGTTAAGGGAAAGGGCAAGGACAGGGACAGCCACTAAGAATATTAAAAACATCTTCCAATCCCTATATATAAGGACTGCCACAATCCCTGCCACTGTAAATGTTTCTGTGATAATGTTTATCCCTATAGTTTGGGCTATCTCACCGAAACGCTGTATATCAGATGTAGCCCTGCTTATAATATCCCCTATAGGGTTTTCCCTGTAGAAAGATGGGTGGGCTTTTAGCAACCTCTGGTAAACCTGATACCTGATATTTTTTAGGACTTTATATATAACAAGAGGGTATATGTATCCTTTAAGGAAAAAACCTGTCTGTTTAAGGACTGCCAAACCGACTAAAACTGAAACCACCGCTATAAGTTTCTGGTAATCCTTTGCTATGAAAACATCATCAACCACATTTTTTATTATGTAAGCCACACCTGCCAGTGCAGATGCTTCCACAACTGAACCGATAACAGCCAGTAGAACCAGATGCCAGTATGGTTTTATATTTTGGATTAAAAACTGTATCTCCCTTCCGCCCATTAGAAACCTCTAAACCTGTCCTCCTGTAGTTTTACCAAATCCTCAAGGACATATATATGGTATGTTCTATACTTCCAGCCACGGTAAATAATATCATAGGTGTAATGGGCTTTTACCCTACGGAAGGATTTTTTTATCTTTTCAGGTAGTCCCCACCTTGAAACATAAACCCCTGTGTATCCAAGTCCCTCAAACTTTCTGATGGAACCCCATAAATCAAACTGGTTCATTCTCCTGTTTATTACCACACAGTAAGTCCTTGGGTGTCCTTTCATATAAAAGGCAAGTTCAGAGGCTATATGGTAGCTTTCTGAAAAAACAAAGTATCTATCAGTCCCAAGTGATGCCACAACGCTGTCAACCTTCCTTGCTAAACCTTCCCAGCCGACAAGTCTGTGTAAAGGGTCAACCTTAGGTGGATACAGTTTTGTAAGCCCTAACCTATCCAGATAGAAGGGATAAAATAGGGTAATAATAGCCCATACAGATACGGCAAAGGCTACCCAGAAAAATCTAAACCACCTTTTTGTATACACATAGTAAGCCCCAAGGGCGTATAAAGTGGCGTATCCAAAGGCTGGCCAGTTTGCCTCTATATGTTTCTTTCTTGCCATAAACATAAACAGTAAAAACACAAAAACAGGAAAAACCCATAGGTAAAAAACCTTTTCATTTCTCCATTCCCTAAAGCCTCTGTAAACTGCGTAGGCAAAAAATGGAAAAAGGAATGGGCTGTTCAGTCCTATTTGTGAGGCAATATACTCCCCTATATAGCTTAAAGATTTTACAAGGGATACCTCCTTTTTTCCCTGTCCAAGGGAGAAGATATGTTTAAAGGTCAAAAAGTCGTGCTGAATATTCCACACAACCACAGGTATTGTAAACAGGGAGGCAACAAGTATGGATATGTAAAACCACCTGTTTTTAAAAACATTCCTGTGGAAAAGTATAAGGAAAAGTATAGCAGGTGGTAGGAAAAGAACCATTGTAAACTTTGACAGGAAACCTAAACCTGCCGACACCCCCGCTGTAATCCAGAAAAACGGTTTATCTTCCTTAACAGCTTTGTAAAAAAGGTAAACAGTTAAAAGCCAGAAAAATCCAAGTGGTGCATCTGTAAGGAAAAGGTAGCTACCTATCTGGTAAGAGGGAACAGCCACAACAAAAATAGAGGAAAAGAGGGCAAGGTTTTCATCTTTAAAAATATCCCTTACAAGTAGGTATACAAGCAGTCCTATCCCAAATCCAAGTATTATTGCGTTTATCCTTACGCCTATCTCAGTATCCCCAAGTATAGAGGTGGAAACAAAGTTCATATAGGCTACAAGAGGTGGCTTAGAGTAGTAGCTTAAATCCAGATACTTAGACCACAACCAGTATTGGGCTTCCTCAGTTGAAAGGTCTGTAATATTAGCAATGGTGTAAAAAACCTTGGCAGTAGCGATAAACAAATGGACAAGTAAGACCTTAATTTGGATACTACTTTCTTTCATACAGCTTTATAACTCTCCCCTTCAGGTCGTAGGAT
>JAADEV010000060.1 GCA_013153295.1 Aquificota bacterium
GGAAGGGGTAAAAAGTCCCTCTTTTAGCCATCTGCTATACCACTTTTTTTCTATATCTGAATGGTTATACTCTTTGTCAATCATACAAACTTCCTCCGTTAATATTTATTTTGATAAATAAAAATTATCATATAATGGGAAACTACAGTAAAGGATTATAAACATAAAGGAGGATTAAAGTTGCCCTCTGGGAGAACCCACGACATTATAAACCTATCCCTTATGCCAGTTGCCGCATACTACCTTAAAATACCTGATATATACGGTTTTATAACCGGGTATCTGGTGGGAACCTTTATCCTTTCACCGGATAACGACCTTTACCATTCCCTACCTGTAAAGAGATGGAAGGCATTAAGATTTATCTGGTATCCATACAGTAAATTTTCCACCCATCGGGGTCTTTCCCACTTTCCGTTTTTAGGCTCTATACTAAGGCTTCTGTATTTAGCATTTATACTGCTAATCCCTGTTTCTATTGGATTACTTATACTGTATTTTATAAAACCACAGCTAATACCACAGGTTAATATAGAAACAGCGACCTTTAAGGTGGTAGCCCTACACCCTTTTACAGTTTCTTTTTTTATAGGTCTGTTTCTGTCTGAGATTATCCATATTATTACCGATATGCTATACTCTATGGCAAAAAGGTTAAAACTTATAAGATGAAAACTAAATCTATACCTCTTTTTAGGATTTTTGGTATACAGGTTAACCTTGATTTTAGTTGGTTTGCTGTTTTCTTTTTAGTTAGTTTTTCCCTTGCTGTCCATTACTACCCATACTACTACCCGGGACACAGCTTTTTAGTATACCTACTGGTAGGTAGTATATCTGCAATCTTACTTTTTGTTTCTGTTCTTCTACACGAACTTGCCCACTCCCTTGTAGCTAAGAGGTTTTCTATTCCTGTTAAAGAGATAGACCTTTTTATATTCGGTGGTGTGGCTATGATGGAAGAGGAAGCCCCATCACCAAAGGCTGAGTTTTTAATAGCCATTGCTGGTCCTTTGTGTAGTTTTGCCCTTGCTTTTCTGTTCCTTTTCTTTGCTTACATATACCCACAAAACGACCTTTTAAACGGGGTTATAAACTACCTTGTGTTGGTAAATACAGCCTTAGGGGGATTTAACCTTATACCTGCATTTCCCCTTGATGGGGGTAGAATACTTAGGGCTATTATATGGGCAAAAAAGGATATAATAACAGCCACCAAAATAAGCAGTGCAGTAGGTAAAGCCTTTGCATACCTTCTTATGCTGTTTGGTGTTCTGTTTTTAGTGCAGGGGAATTTTGTAAACGCCCTGTGGATGGGTCTGTTAGGGTGGTTTTTGAAAAACTCCGCAGAGATAAGCTACCAGCAAACTATAGTATCTGCAATTCTGTCAAGATACAAAGTGGAACAATTTATGGATACAGTCCGCCCTATACTTCCAGAGGAAACAATACAAGACTTCTTTAGAACATACCCACCTGTAGGCGGTTTAACTGTTTACCCTGTTATTGGAAGGGACGGCAGATTTTACCTTTTTAATATTACATCTGTTAGACAGATACCGCAGGAACAGTGGGAAACCACTGTAATATCAGAGATTTCCTCCCCTATGGAGGTTTATGTAAGTCCCTACGACACATTACTAAAGGCTTACAAGCTGATGGTTAAATACGGATTGGAGGAAATACCTGTAGTATACGGAAACACAATATTAGGGGTTATCAGAAGACAGAAGATAGAGGAAGTTATAGACAAACACCTAAGGGAGCTGTAAGGTGAAGAAAGCCTTTATAGTAATTGTTGGGTCAGAGTTTACCCTTGGACTTAAACAGGAGAAAAACTCGTTATACATAGCCAAAGAATGTGTAAAAAGGGGCTGTAAACCTGTTGGAATAACAATCTTACCAGATGATACTTATATGGTTCAGTATGGGATAAAAATGGCAATGGATAAGGCTGATATTGTGTTTGTGGTAGGGGGATTAGGGGCTACTCAGGACGACATCACAAGGGAGGCTGTAGCAGAGGCTATAGGTGTCCCCTTGGTATACGATAGGGAGTGGCTTAACCACTTGAAGAAGAAAGGTAAAGGAAAGCTGAAAAAGATGGCACAGATACCATACGGGGCTGTGAAGGTGGAAAACCCTGTAGGTAATGCAGTTGGCTTTATAAAGATACTTGATGATGTTAACAAGGCTATAGTCGGTCTGGTCGGTGTCCCTGAAGAGATGAAACCGATGTTAAAAAAGGCTTTAGATACACTTGGACTGGAGGAGAGAAACTCCCCACTACATATTTTTAGAACATTTGGAGAAACGGAGACATATATAGATGAGGTTTTATCAGATATACCAAACAAGGTTATAAACGCTTCACCAAAGGGGGTAGATATTTACATACTTGACTACAACCCCCAAAGACTAATGGAGAAGGTAGAGACCATTAGGAAACGGCTTGGGAACCTGATATACACAGAGGACGAAAGGGAGATGGAAGAGGTTGTGGGACAGCTTTTAAGGGAAAGGGGATTAACACTGTCCACAGCAGAAAGCTCCACAGGGGGGTTAATATCTGCAAGGGTGGTAAATGTGGCAGGTTCATCACAGTATTTTGTCGGCGGTATTGTAGCATACGCAAATCAGGTAAAGGTTTCTGTTTTAAATGTTAATAAGTTAGATTTAGAAAAATACGGGGCTGTAAGTGAGGCAGTGGCTAAACAGATGGCTTTAGGTGTAAAAAGTTTGCTTAAAACAGATATAGCTGTTTCTGATACAGGGATAGCAGGTCCCGGCGGAGGAACGGAACAGAAACCGATAGGTCTACACTACATAGGATATGCTGACAAAAACGGCGTAAAGGTATACAAACAGATATTTAAAGGGGACAGAAACAGTATCAGACTTTCCGTCTCCCAGTTCTGCTTAAATCTGGTTCGTTTGGGAAGCATGAAGAATAGTTTGTGATTAATAAGAAAAAAGCCAGCTCCCAAAGCGGGAACTGGTTGGTAGAGGGAGATTGTTATATTACTGGTAGCTTGAGCATCTGGAATCGCCGATGAATTGGGTTAGGTTGATTGACCAGTTTCCAAAAGTACTGACTTCATTTCTGTCCACTAAGTTATCATGATTAGTATCAAAAGCAGTA
>JAADEV010000035.1 GCA_013153295.1 Aquificota bacterium
ATAAAGCTGTTAAAAAGGGTTGTTCCCCAGTATACCCAGATTAAATACCATCTGATAAAAGCAAAAAAGTATGCAGAGGTTAAAAACAACCTTAAAGCAAAGGAAGAATTAAAAAAAGTGGAAGAGATGATTTATATTCCACTGGTTGACAAGCCACTATCAGAGGCAAAATACCTTATAATGGTGGCAAAAGACCATTTTAACGGTGGAAACTATCAGAAAAGTAGGCAGGCTTTAAGACTTGCTCTCCACCCTATAAATAGGGTAATATATAAGGAGAACCTTTACATACTTTACGGAATATACCTAATAGAGAACGCCTACACCACATACAAAGACGACCCATATATATCAAAGTTGTTTATGAAAGAGGCGGTTAACAACCTTGAACAGGCGGTAAAGGTAGCCTCAGTTAGAAAAAGGGAAAAGCTACAGACCATAAAGGAAACAATACTAAACAAACTACAGAAATACAACAGTTTTTCAATAACAGAAGAGGATTTTGAGGAGATTTTTACCCTTTTTAAAAAGTTGGAGAAGTAAAGATGTTTCCTGAAGAAACACTGGAGAGGTTAAAAAACCCTCCTACAAAAAGTATAACTTTAGCGGTAAAGGTAGACCCTAAGAAGCTAAACTTTATATCTATGGTTGTAGACGGACACGGTAGGATAGCCCTACCAAGGACAAGGAACGGAAAACAGGGAATACTTGATTTTATCACACCGCCAGACTGTATAGACTACCTTTACCAGATACTTGAAGATATAAAAAAAAATTATGACCCAACATTGGAGGTTTTGGGAGACTTAGGGGAGAATTGGTTAGAGGCGGTGGAGTAATATGGAAACCACAGAAGAAAAAACAGTTCAGGAGTTTTTACAAAAAATATCATACCTACCTAAGGAGGAGCAGGAAGAGGTAAAAAACGCCTTAGAGTTCATTATAGAAAAACACAAAGGACAGTATAGAAAGTCCGGCGAACCCTACTATATCCACCCTGTAGAAGCGGCTAAGATACTTGCAGAGCTTCAACTAGATAAAGTTTCTATAGTATCCGCCTTACTACACGATGTAGTGGAGGACACAGACACCACCTTAGAAGAGATAGAAAAAAAATTCGGAAGCACAGTAGCAAAAATAGTAGACGGTGTTACAAAGATAGGTAAATACAAATTCCAAAGCCAAGAGGAGGCAAAGGCGGAAAACTTCCGTAAAATGCTTGTTTCTATGGCTGAAGATATAAGGGTTATACTAGTAAAGTTAGCAGACAGACTACACAACATTAGAACACTTGAACCACTTAGGGAGGACAAACGGGTAAGGATAGCAAAGGAAACCCTTGACATATATGCCCCCCTCGCCGCAAGGTTAGGACTGTGGAAGATAAAAAGTGAGTTAGAAGACCGTTCTTTTATGTATACAAACCCTGAAGAATACAAAAAGATAACCACATACTTAGCGGCATCAAAGGAGAAACAGGAAAAGTATCTCAGGGAAAAGGTCGTCCCCCAGATAAAAGAGATACTAAAAAAATACAATATAGACGCAGAAATCCAGTATAGGACAAAACATATATACAGCATTTATGAAAAAACCCTCAGAAAAGGTATCAGCTTAGGGGATATTTACGACATCTACGGAATAAGGATAATAGTAAACACAGTAAAAGAATGTTATCTAACCCTTGGGGCTATACACTCTGTATGGTCTCCAGTCCCGGGAAGGTTTAAAGACTACATATCATTACCAAAATCAAATATGTATCAAGCCCTCCACACAACAGTTGTTGGACCAGAGGGGAAGTTTGTAGAAATACAGATAAAAACAAAACATATGCACCAGATAGCAGAAGAGGGTATTGCCGCCCATTGGAAATACAAAGGGGGGAAACACCTTACAGAAAAGGATATAAGAGCCTTCACTTGGTTGAGAAACATATTAGACAGTATAAAACAAAGCCCATCTCAGGAGCTTCTATCGTCGGTAAAAGGAGACCTTACAGATGAGGAGGTATTTGTCTTTACCCCTAAAGGGGATTTAATAACCTTACCTGCAGGGGCTACACCTGTTGATTTTGCGTATGCTATACATACACAGGTTGGACACAAAACAGCAGGGGCAAAGGTAAACGGTAAACTTGTCCCGCTGGATACAAAGCTAAGAAGCGGTGATGTAGTAGAGATAATAACAGCAAAACATACAAAACCAAGTAGGGACTGGCTTAACTTTGTTGTTTCATCAAAGGCAAAAACAAGTATAAAACAGTATCTATCAAAGTTAGAAAGGAAAAGGCTTATAAAATTCGGGGAAAAACTACTTGATAAATTTCTAAGAAAGATAGGAAAAAAGGTTTCTGAGCTAACAGATGAAGAAAAAGAAAAGCTACTAGAAAGGTTTAATTTTAAAACCTTTGAAGATTTTATAGTAGCGGTAGGGGAAGGGAAGCTATCACCTAACAAGGTTTTCCGCTTTTTAAGAGGTTCACAGGATAAAACAAAATCCAAAACCCAAACAAGGGAAACCCAAGACGGAGACCCTGTTATAGAGGTTGACGGTGTTTCCAATATACTTTCAACTATAGCAAAATGCTGTTGCCCCATTCCCGGTGATGAGATAGTAGGAATAATAGTAAAGGGAAAAGGTATCTCTATACACTCTAAAGACTGTCAGAATATACAGAGGATTATCCAAAATGAACCTGAAAGGATTATACAGGCAGTATGGAACACAGGGGACAACAGGAGAACATTCCCAGCCTACATCAGGGTTATAACTAAAAACAAGCCGGGTATACTTGCAAATGTATCCTCCACCATAGCCTCAACAAAAACAAACATAGAAAGTGCAGTAGCAAAGGCAAGAAGGGACGGAAAGGCAGTAATGGATATAAAACTGTCTGTAAGGGATATAGACCACCTCCAAAAGGTTATAAACTCTGTATCCTCCCTAAAAGATATAGAACAGGTAAGTAGAGTATGCAAAAGGGGTTAGTTATAAATGGTAAACAAAAATCTCCTTGAACTGATAAAAGTTTACGCTTTAAAGGATACTGAAGAATTTATAAACAGTCTAAATTCATTATCAAAGGCTACACTGATAAGCGTTTTTTCAGACCTGTTAACAAT
>JAADEV010000048.1 GCA_013153295.1 Aquificota bacterium
CTGGCAAACAGAATAATACAGGATTTAGAAGATGTGGCAAAGGTTGAGAAACCACCTAAAAAAGAAGGTAGAAATATGCTGTTTACCTTAGTCCCTAAAAATAAATAATAATTATATAAAAATTAAATATTTGGAAATTAAATATAAATATTTACATTTTTACATTGAATTATGAAATATTCCTTAGATGAAAGATATATGCAAGTTGCCTTAGATTTAGCAAGGGAGAGGAAGGGATACACCCACCCAAACCCGACAGTTGGGGCAGTGATTGTAAAAGATGGGCAGATTATAGGAAAGGGAAAACACGAAAAAGCTGGTATGCCTCACGCTGAGAGGGAGGCAATAAAAGACGCCATCCAAAAGGGATACTCTTTACAAGGGGCAACAATGTATATAACCCTTGAACCGTGTTGCCATTACGGTAAAACTCCACCTTGCACAAACGCGATAATAGACAGTGGTATAAAAAGGGTAGTTGTTGCCACATTAGACCCAAACCCAAAAGTAGCAGGGAAAGGTATAAAGATATTACAGGAAAGGGGAATAGAAACAGAGGTAGGTGTTTTAGAGGAAGAGGCAAAAAGGTTAAATGAGGATTTTTTCATATTTATTACAGAAAAAAGACCTTTTGTCCATCTAAAGGTAGCCCAGAGTATAGATGGTAAGATAGCCACTGCCACAGGAAGTTCAAAATGGATAACAGGGGAAGAAGCAAGGCAGTTAGCCCACCGACTAAGGAATGAAGCAACAGCAGTTATGGTTGGCGTAGGAACAGCCCTAAAGGATAACCCTTCCCTTACAGTAAGGTATATCCAAACAGAAAAACAGCCTGTAAGGGTTCTACTGGACAAACAGCTAAAAACCCCACTTAACTTTAATATCTTTAACAAAGATGCTGAAACTGTAGTTTTTACATCTGATAAAGCAGATAAAGGAAAAATAAAGGAATTGGAAAGTAGGGGAAATATAAAGGTAATAACCTTGCCACTTTATCAAGGTAGATTTTCTTTAGAGGATATACTTTCCAATCTATACAAACTTGATATAGTCCATCTACTTGTTGAAGGTGGCGGTGATACAATAACCCAGTTTTTAAAACAGTCTAAGTTTGACAAACTTTCCCTTTTCTTAGCCCCAAAAATTATCGGGGTAGACGGTATCCCTTCTATACACAACTTGGGAATAAAAGATATAAATGACACATTAAACCTACAAATAGAAGAAATCCAAAAAATCGGCAGAGACCTACTTATACAGCTGTATCCCTACTCAGGGAAAGTTTTGTAGTAGTCGTTTAGTCTTTCGTAGTAGTGGGATACCTGTATCAGTTTACCTTCGTCAAAAGGTTTTCCTATAAACTGTATACCTATCGGTAAACCGTCTTTAAATCCGCAGGGAACACTTATAGCTGGAACACCTGCCATATTTACTGAAACTGTAAAAATATCAGATAGATACATCTGTATTGGGTCGTCTGCCTTTTCCCCTATGCCAAAGGCTGTATCAGGTGTTGTAGGGGTGGCAAGTATATCCACATCTTGGAAAACTTTCATAAATTCTTGGTATATAAGTGTTCTAACCTTTTGGGCTTTAAGGTAATAGGCATCATAGTATCCGGAAGAAAGGGAATAAGTTCCAAGCATTATTCTTCTTTTAACCTCTGCTCCAAAACCTTCGTCCCTTGTTTTTGAATACATCTCTTCCAAATCTTTGTAGTTAGATGCCCTGTATCCATACCTTACACCGTCGTATCTGGCTAAGTTAGAAGATGCTTCAGATGGGGCTATTATGTAGTATGCCTCTATTGCATATTTTGTCGTAGGCATAGAAACCTCTACAACCTCTACCCCTTCCTTCTCAAGCTGGTTTACAGCCTGTAGAACTTTTTCTTTTACAGTAGTGTCTATACCTTCAATAAAAAACTCCTTTGGTAGACCTATCTTAAGACCTTTTATATCTTTACCTACAAAGGAGGTAAAATCAGGTGTAGGTTGGTTTGCAGATGTGCTGTCCTTAGGGTCGTGTCCAGATATAACATTCATAAGTAGGGCTGTATCTTCCACTGTCCTTGTTATTGTTCCTATCTGGTCTAATGATGATGCAAAGGCAACAAGTCCGTATCTTGAAACCCTGCCGTAAGTTGGTTTTAGACCGACTACACCACAGAAGGCGGCAGGCTGTCTTATAGAACCTCCTGTGTCTGAACCAAGGGAAGCTGGGACTATTCCAGCTCCGACAGAAGCGGCAGAACCACCTGAGGAACCGCCGGGAACCTTTGAGTAATCCCAAGGGTTTTTTGTGGTGAAAAAGGCAGAGTTTTCCGTTGATGAACCCATTGCAAATTCATCAAGGTTTGTTTTCCCTGTAATTATGTATCCCTGCTCCTTTAGTTTTTGTATTACTGTAGCGTCGTAAGGGGGTATGTAGTTTTCAAGCATTTTTGATGCACAGGTGGTTTTTATCCCCTTAGTGGAGATATTGTCCTTTATTGCTATTGGTAGTCCAAAAAGTGGAGGGATACTATCAAGCTGGTTTATCTGGTTATCCTTTTCTTTAGCCTCTTCCACCGCTTTATCTATTAGATTTGTAATATAACTGTTTATTTTAGGTTCTACCTGTTCTGTCCTTTCAGCAAAGGCTTCCACAACCTCTGAGGGTTTTACCTCTTTGTTTCTTATCAGGTTGGACAGCTCTGTAAGGCTTTTTTTCCACAGGCTCATTTATCCTCTCCTTCCTCTTTAACTTCTTCTTCAAGTGGTGGATAGTATGGTATAAGGCTTTCCCTTAGATACACTGTATACCTGTGGTCTAATAAATCCCTTGTTTTTTCTGCCTCTGCGGCGTGTTTTATACACAAGGTTGTCCAAGGAAGTGCCATTAATCTTTTTTCCTCTATAGGGTTTCCACAGACCTCACAAAGTCCGTATGTCCCTTCCTTCATTCTCTCAAGGGCTTTATCTATCTCCCTAAGTATCTCCACTTCTATATCTTCAAGCTCAGAAAGTAGTATCTCTGTGTAATCAGCCCTTGCGTAATCGTCTAACTCTTCAGGGATTGTAAGCCCTTCTTCTGTAAGTTTTTGTATTATCTCTTCTTTTTCAAGTATACGG
>JAADEV010000075.1 GCA_013153295.1 Aquificota bacterium
AGAGGTGGCCGAGCGGTCGAAGGCGGCTCCCTGCTAAGGAGTTGAGGGAGTTATCCTCCCTCCGAGGGTTCAAATCCCTCCCTCTCCGCCATTAGGATACCAATACAATGGAGAAACACAGGATAACCTACACCCTTTTATCACTGGCTTCAATAGTAGTTATTATCGCCGGACTAAAGGCGGCACAGCAGATTGTTGTCCAGTTTTTACTAGCCCTTTTCTTTGCTATCCTGTTTTTACCTATATTTAGATTTTTCGTCTCCCATAGGATACCGAAAACTATAGCCCTATCCATTGTTCTGCTAATAAACCTGTCCTTTGTTTACGCCTTAGCCCTAACAATTATGTCCTCTGTAAAGGAGTTGAAAGGAAACTTAGACCTGTATCAGGACAGGTTAACCCATTACCTTGTGGAAGGGTTTAAGGTAATAAAAAAACTTGGGCTACCTATACCTGAGAACCTATACCTCCAGATATTAGACCCTAACCTTATATTCCAGTTTTTATCTAATTCCCTTATCAGTTTTGGTAATATTCTGGCAAACGCAGTCTTTGTAATAATCCTTGTTGTTTTTATACTACTTGAAAGTGATATTTTCGCCCAGAAACTAAAGATAATCTCACAGGGAAAAGAAAAAACCCAATACCTTATAGATGAGTTCCTTGACAGCGTAATCCGTTATATGAAAATAAAAGGTGTAGCCTCTGTATCCACAGGTTTACTTGCTTGGGGGTTTCTGTATGCTTTAGGTGTGGATTTTGCCCTGCTGTGGGGTATTTTAGCCTTTTTACTTAACTTTATACCTACTGTAGGGTCAATAATAGCCGCAATTCCCCCTATACTTATTACACTTATTGATAAAGGGGTTGGATACGCCTTAGCTGTGGCAGTTTGGTATCTAATAATTAATATGGTTATAGGAAATATTTTAGAACCTAAATTTTTAGGGAAAGGTGTAAGGCTGTCCCCGTTTATAGTCCTTGTTTCCCTTGTTTTCTGGGGTTGGGTGCTTGGGACTGTGGGAATGTTTCTATCAATACCACTTACAGTAATAGCAAAAATAGCCTTTGAGTTAAGGGAAGAGACCAGATGGATAGCAATACTTATGGACAGTGATGTTTCAGACTGGATACAAAAAGAGGAGAAGAGGGACAGTGGAGAAAAGGCTTGATTTATCCCTTTACCTTATAACAGATGAGAAAATCCCCTTTAACCAGCTACTTAAAGCTGTGGAACAAGCCCTAAAAAACGGCATTACAGTTTTACAGTATAGGGCAAAGGAAAAAACATCTAAGGAGATGTATCAGGAGGCAGTAGCCTTAAAAAAGTTGTGCCACAGGTATAATGTCCCTTTTATAGTAAATGATAGGGTTGATATAGCCCTTTCTGTAGACGCAGACGGAGTTCACCTTGGACAAGATGATTTAGATGTGGAAGTGGCAAGGGGGCTTTTAGGCTGGGACAAGGTTATAGGGCTGTCCACAAAAAATATACAGCAGGTTATACAGGCTAACAGTCTACCTGTAGATTATATAGGTTTCGGTAGTGTGTTTCCCACATTAACAAAGGCAGACGCAAAAACTGTAGGCTTGGAAGCCCTAAAGGAGGCTGTAAAACTATCAATCCAACCGGTGGTAGCAATAGGTGGAATAAACCTCAGTAATGTAAAAGATGTAATAAAAGCAGGTAGTAGCGGGGTTGCTGTGGTTTCTGCAATACTAAAAGATATTGAAAAGGTAGGGGAAAGCACCAAAATATTAAAAAGGATTATCACAGAGGTGGGATAAGTTGGAAAGTATAGGAAAAACCTTAATACTAATAGGTGTGTGGATTATACTTATAGGGCTACTTTTTATATTCTTTGAAAAACTTCCCTTTGGTATAGGAAGGCTACCGGGGGATATATACATAAAAAGGGATAACTTTGTGTTTTACTTCCCAATAACAACATCAATACTAATAAGTGTGGTTTTATCCCTTTTCTTTATGCTACTTTCAAAGCTATCCAGATGAAGCTGTCTGATTTTGATTACCATCTACCTGAGGAGTTAATAGCAAAATACCCTGTTGAACCAAGGGACAGCTGTCGCCTTATGGTTGTGGACAGGAAAAAGGGCAGTATAACCCACCGTATATTTAGGGATATAGTAGATTACCTTGAGGAAGGGGACACACTTATACTAAACGATACGAAGGTTATCCCAGCAAGGTTAAAGGGTAAAAAGGAAACAGGGGCAAAAATAGAGGTTTTCCTTTTAAAGGAAGTGGGGGATAACATCTGGGAAACATTAATTGGAAATATAAAAAGATTAAAGGAAGGTCAAAAGGTTATATTTGCCCCAGACTTTTACGGAATACTACTGGAGAAAGGGGAAGGTGGGAAGGCAAAGGTAAAACTGGTAGGTGAAAATGTAAAAGAGTTAATAAACAGGTATGGGCATATACCCCTGCCACCTTACATAAAAAGGGAAGATACCCAGTCTGATAGACAGATGTATCAAACGGTGTTCGCCAGAAAAGAAGGGGCAGTAGCCTCACCTACAGCTGGATTACACTTTACACAGGAACTACTTAAAAGGATAAAAGACAAAGGGGTTAATATCTCCTTTATAACTTTACACGTGGGAATTGGCACATTTAAGCCTATAACACAGGAGGATTTTACAAAACACCGTATACACGAGGAGTTTTACTCAATCCCAGAGGAAACAATACAGCTTATAAACAAAACTAAAGAAAAGGGTAAATCTGTGGTGGCAGTTGGAACAACTGTTGTAAGGACACTGGAAACATACGGTAAAACAGGTAAAAGGGAGGGATACAGCAACCTGTTTATATACCCACCTTTCCAATTTAAAGTTGTGGACAAACTGATAACAAACTTCCACCTGCCAAAATCCTCATTACTACTACTTGTGTCTGCCTTTGCAGGGAAGGATTTAATCCTATCAGCCTACAGGGAAGCTGTGGAGAAAAAATACAGATTTTTCAGCTACGGCGACGCAATGTTAATACTGTAGGAGGAAAAGATGGCAAAAAGTCCTTTTAAAATAAAAAAACCTTTTGAACCGGCTGGAGACCAGCCTAAAGCAATAAAAGAGCTTTACCAAA
>JAADEV010000039.1 GCA_013153295.1 Aquificota bacterium
CTCTGTATTCTAATTTCCAGTGTCCTCACTATACTTACCCCTATATGAGCTACCCTCAGCGAATTGACATATTCCCAAAATTTTAGCCTGATTATTGCTCCTTCAGCCACAGCACAAGTATGAATAAAATCTTAGAATATTCAATTTTATCAATAAAATCTAATCATCATCTAATACAGATTGGCAAGTTAGGAAAAATTAACATATAATATTATTCTGCCTAAATGGTTTTTGTTATTAAAAACCAAAAGGAGGTTTTTTGCTATGGGCAGTGATAGCCCGACGGGATTTTTATTTGAAAAAAACATTATGGAGGATAGGAAATGGAAAAAACCCTCGGACTGCATATCTTAGCTGACCTCTATGGGGTTGATTTTGACAAATTAGACCATGTGGAAGATGTTAGAGAACTGCTTGAAGGAGCAGTTAAGTATGCAGGTCTAAGTAAACTCTCTTCACACTTTCATCAGTTCTATCCCCACGGAGCAACAGGTGTAATCCTTCTTGAAGAATCACACATATCTATCCACACTTGGCCAGAACACGGTTATGCCGCTATAGATGTTTATACCTGTGGTGGCAAAGAGAAAACATTTAAAGCAATGGAATATATACTTAAAGTTCTCAAGCCAAAAAGGGTTGATGAAAAGGTAGCTGAAAGGGGAGTAGTCCCTGTAAACGACGAAACAGCTACCAATATAGAGAAGATAGAGCTTGAGACAGTTTAAAAGGTAGGTTCACCTCTGTTTTCTACAGCCACTCCCCTGTAGATGGATTATAATAACTGAATAAACCCTTTTCCAAGGAGTAGTAGCTATTGAAGACTGAGCTAAAGTTGAAACTGTTAGGTGTATTTGCCATTCTGGTAGCCTCTATCTATGTTATTTTTTCAAAACCTGTAAAGCTGGGATTAGACCTACAGGGGGGTATGTCCATCGTTTTACAGGTTGATGTAGACCACGTAATCAAAACCCAGTATAAACAGATAGCACAGGATATAAAAAATAAACTACAGGAAAACCATATAGATGTAATCTCTGTAAAACTTAAAGACAACAAGATTGTTGTATCCCTACTTGACCCCCAACTTGGGGAAAAAGCCCTAAAGATAATAAAAGAAAACTTCCCCCAGCTTGAAGTTGAGCTGTCAGGGGATACCATTGTAGCCTACTTTTCCCAGTGGGAGCTTGAAAGGATAAAAAAACTTACAATACAACAGGCTGTAGAAACAATTAGAAATAGAATAGATGAGTTTGGAACATTAAACGCCAATGTCTCAAAGTTAGGCGAAAGGCGAATACTTGTTGAGATACCCGGTGTTGTAGACCCTGAAAGGGCAAAGGCTATTATAGGAAAAACCGCCCAGCTTGAGCTGTTAGAGGTTATAGATACAGCCTTTAGTAAAGAGGAGCTTCTAAAAAGGTATCCTGAAGGTTTACCACCTAATACCAGAATACTTGAAGGTGTCCCAGAAAAGGTAAACGGCACAGTTGTAAAAGAGTGGTTTTTAGTAAAAGATGCGCCTATCGTTACAGGTTCACAGCTAAAAGATGCAAGGGCTACTGTGGATAACAGAGGTAAACCTGCTGTTAACTTTGAGCTTACAGACGAAGGGGCTTCCATATTTGGTGAAGCAACAGCAAAACTTATAGGTAAAAGGATAGCTATAGTCCTTGATAATAAAGTAGTATCTGCACCTGTTGTAAGGTCAAGGATTTCCAAAACAGGACAGATAACAGGGGAGTTTACACCTGAAGAGGCGGCAGACCTTGCTGTTATACTTAGGGCTGGAGCCTTACCTGCCCCTGTTGAAATACTGGAAGAAAGGGTAATAGGTCCCACATTAGGGAAAGATTCTATAGACAAAACATTAAAAGCTGGTATTGTAGCCCTTATTCTTGTAGGTCTGTTTATGATTTGGAGATACGCTATATCAGGCTTCATCTCAGTTATGGCTTTAATCTTCAACGGGATACTACTGTGGGCGGCTATGGCATTCTTAGAAGTAACACTTACACTACCCGGTATAGCAGGTATAATCCTAAATATCGGTATGGCTGTTGATGCCAATGTGATAATCTTTGAAAGGATAAAGGAAGAGCTAAAAAGGGGGAAAACCCTCCGTGTTGCTGTGGAAGAAGGGTTCAAAAGGGCTTGGGACGCAATATTAGACGCCCAAATAACAACATTAATAGCGGCATTTGTGTTATTCCAGTTTGGAACAGGACCTTTAAAAGGTTTCGCCGCAACTTTATCAATAGGAACGATAACATCTATCTTTACAGCACTGTTCATAACAAAACTGTTTTTAGATATAGTCCTTGGCGGTAAAAAATCACTTAAATACGCCTTTTAAGGAGTTTTGAAAAGATGAGGAACTTTTTAGATACACCACCGAACATAGATTTTCTTAGGATAAAAAAACAGGGGTATATAGTATCAACATTTTTGGTGGTAGCCAGTTTAGTTGTAATCTTTGTAAAAGGGTTTAACCTTGGGCTTGATTTTACAGGTGGGACATCTATACAGGTAAAGTTTGAGCAGAAGGTAAAAACAGAGGAGATTAGGGAAGCTTTAAAGCTGGTTAACCTTGAAGATGCAATGATACAAGCCATAGGAACAGAGGGTAAAGAATACGAGATAAGGGTATCCCTAAAAAAAGGGAAATCTGCTGAGGTAGTGCCAAAGGTTAAAAAAGCCCTTGATACAAAGTTCAAAGGTAAGTATGAGGTTAGAAAGATAGACTATATAGGGGCAGTTGTCGGTGAGGAGCTTAGGAAAGCAAGTATATACTCTATAATCGCAGTGTTGGTAGCTATACTTCTGTATGTGGGATACAGATTTGAGCCTGTTTTTGCTTTAGGGGCGGTTATACCCCTGTTCCACGATGCAATTATAACATTAGGAATATTCTCCCTATTAGGGGAAGAGGTTAACCTTTCAGTTATCGCCGCTATACTAACGGTGTTAGGATACTCCCTAAACGACACAATAATAATCTTTGATAGAATAAGGGAAAATATAAAGATAAGAGGTAAGAAAACCCTTCTACTACTTGTTAACCAGAGTATAAACGAAAACCT
>JAADEV010000136.1 GCA_013153295.1 Aquificota bacterium
TTTTAACATAGGAAAGCTCTCCATGAACATTCCAAGGCTTTTCTTCACCTGCAATAGCCTGTCCAAAGGCAAAAATAGACAAAGCATTTAATAAAACAACCTTTTTCCTCATTCTCTCCCTCTTAAGTATTTTTTCAACTAATCCAGAATACTCTGGATTTCTTTTTTCTGTCAAGGCTTTACAGATAAGCTAATACTTACCTTACCCATTTAACATAAATATTTTTTTAGCGATTTCACGCTGTCTGTCCATTACATACTTTGCTATCTTATCCCTGTCTTTTACCTTTATGTCTGTGAAACGGATACCTAATCTGACCTTGTTTTTACCTACATTTATTTTGTAGACTACCAGTCCTTTCAGTTTTATAATTTCTCCCCTTATCTTTATAAGTATCTCATACTCTTCGCCGGGCTGTATCTCAACAACCTTATCCTCCTCAACAACCACCCCTGCCCCTGCTTCACTTATATCATCAACAAGCATATGTATGCCGTCTATCATTATTTCTATTGGGTCTTCTTCTGAAACTTTTACCCTGATATAAGCCCTGTCCAGCTTACGGTCTACTGCAAGCATTGGAAAAGATGTGGCTATCTCCTTATCGTCAAAGGCAATAACAGAGAGAACATATATATCCCCATCTTTCCTAAAGTATAGGTGCCTCGTTTCCTTTAATGGGGCGGTAAGTCTGCCGTTGGATTTCCATATTATCTGCTGGAGTTTTTCATCTATCTCTTCCAACTCTATGATACCCCTAATAGGTATCTCCTCGTAAAACGCTACAACTTCAAGTTTTTTTACTTTTTTAAGCCAACCTATAAGCCCTGTTGATTTTGTTTTTTCCATAACCCTGTCGTAATATTGTTATTAATTAATTATTTCGGAGTTTTGATATGTCTATTATAGACTATATTGAAATTTCTTTCATAAAAGGTTTAGGCAATAGACTGATAAAACAGATATATGAAGAAATAGGTGATATTAGTCAAGCACTTATAGACCCTTACACTTTGGAGAGATTTGGGGAGAAGGTTGTAAATTTAATAAAAAACAGACCTTCTGAGCTTAGGGGAAAGGCTGAGCAGGAATACAAAAGGGCAAAAGCCCTTGGTGTGGATATAATAACCTTAGACGATGAGAGGTATCCCCAGCTACTTAAAGAGATACCAGACCCACCTCCATATCTGTATGTAAAAGGGGTTCTAAAGGATACAGACAGGCTTGTTTCTGTAGTTGGTAGCAGACGCCACTCCAGATACGGGGAGGAGATTACAAAAAAGGTAGCCTCTTTCCTTGCTTCCAACGGTATAGGGGTTGTCTCTGGTATGGCTGAGGGTATTGATGGTATAGCCCATAAACAGACATTACAGGAAGGTGGATACACAATAGCAGTCCTTGGTAGCGGTATAGACCAGATATTCCCATACAGTAATAGAAAACTGTATCACCGGATAGTTGAGAGCGGTTGCGTTATATCGGAGTTTCCAATAGGAACTAAACCGTCTAAGTATACCTTTCCAGTTAGAAACAGGATAATAGCAGGTTTGTCTGTTGCCACCGTTGTTGTTGAAGCAGGTGAAAAATCAGGGGCATTAATAACAGCAAACCTGTCCAATGATTACGGCAGGGTTGTTTTCACTGTCCCTTCAAATATAACCAACCCCTATGCCAAAGGTAGCAACGGTTTACTAAAAGATGGGGCTATCCCTTTACTACAGGTTGAGGATATAGTGGAAAATATACCTTACCTTTCTTCAGTAAAATCTGTTTCCACCTCCCCAGTTTCCCTATCAGACACAGAAGAGAAAATACTACTTTCCCTTGACCAGCCTAAACATATAGATATGGTTGCTGAAGCTGTAGGGTTAGATGTGGACAGTCTTATGGTGATTGTTTTTGAAATGGAGATGAAAGGTCTGGTTTCCCTAAAAGATGGTGTTCTGTCCCGAGCTTAAAGGTGCTTGTATATATCCACCTCTTTTTTCATATTTTCCAAAAACTGGATTAAATCCTCTGCTTTTTTTATCCATTGGGACATCATTTTTTCAGACCTTGGGAAAGCCTGTATAACATCTTGATACTGGGAGATACGGTAGTTAACAAAATCTATAATAATATCAATAAAACCTTTTATATTATCCATCTGCTTTGCGTATATAAACAAATCCTTTAGCATCTCCTTCCTGTCCCTTACAGGTATATCAACTCCAAGGAGTGTTCCCATCTTTTTTAGGTCGTATCGGGAGATATACACACCACTTTTTGAAGGGACTGTTAGTATTTTTAGGATTTTTTGGAACTCTGTCTCCTCAGGTGCTTGCTGTAGAAACTTCATATTTGTCATAAAGGGGTTTTTCATAAGGTCGTCCTGTTTCATAGCCTCCCCCTGCTGTAGGGTGTTAGGGTCTATTTTAACAAAAAAAGCCCCCATTTGGGGGCTGTGTATTTAAGCGTCTTTTACTTCTACTTCCACATACTCACTTTGCCATAGTCCGTGTTTTGTGCAATAACTCATTGCGTTTAGGTTTAGCTTGTCAGACTTTGGAACGATGTAAAAATCAACTTCTACCTGTCCCCTTTCATTTCCAAGTGTTCCCGGTGTAAATGTAGCCTGTGCAAGTAGTGTGTCTCCGTCCCACAGCTGGACATAGGCAATGTAGTGGTCAAAATCATCTGGGTGGGAGTATTCTTTTCCAACTTTCACTTTAACTTTTAGTTTTTGTCCCTTTACAGCCTCCCCTTCAACATAAACAAATGGGGAGTGTCTGTCTATAAAGTCTTTTTTAGCTTCCTTTTCCACTTGGGAAATGTCCACATAGGTGTTAATTTTTGGCATCTTTGTTTACCTCCTGATAGTGATTTTTATTAATAATAGAAATTTCTCCCAACACTTAAAATGAGGATTGTCATACAAGGGAAACTTCCAGTAGTTTTATCCCTTATAGCCTCAAATTCTCAACCGTTTTCTTCAATCATTAAACTTAATTCCATATTTTTCTTGTAAATATATTTTATTTTCTTCATCTATAATAGCTGTTTCTATGTTTTTTACAT
>JAADEV010000062.1 GCA_013153295.1 Aquificota bacterium
ATTCGTTAATGTTATACTCGTAGCTTGCAGAAACTCCACCGTAGAGAACAATGTCAGAGTTTGCAACCTTTAATGTCCCTGCTTGAGCAGCACTTACTACCAATAATCCTGCTGCTGCTAAACTAAACGCTTTTTTCATACCTTTACCTCCTTAAGTTTGTTTTTACATTTATTGTTCAGGGGTTTAATGCTACTTTCGGCAGTAAGGCTTTAGAGCCTAATTCTCCCCTCTCTTTAACATCTTTGTTAATATATATACACTATATTTTATGCAAATATCAAGTACTTTGTATATTTTTTTTGTAAAAGGGGTGTGTAGATGGTAGTTATTCTGGTTTTAGTCCTAACCTTCTCAGTTGTGGCAAACGCCCTTACAATAGCTTCAGCCGCCAATGTCCAGTTTGCAGTGAAAGAGTTGATAAACAGCTATAAAAAATCCTACCCTAATGTGGAGATAAAAACTGTTGTTGCCTCTTCAGGTAAACTTACCGCCCAGATTTTAAGAAAAGCCCCTTACGATGTTTTCCTCTCCGCTGATATGAAGTATCCACTTTTTTTATACAGAAAAGGTTTTACTGTAGGTAAACCTAAGGTTTACGCTGAAGGCAGGTTGGTTCTGTGGACTACCAAAGAAATACCCCTTAAAGGGATAGACACATTAAAGGAAGGGTTTATAAAAAAGGTGGCTATGGCAAACCCAAAAACTGCCCCTTACGGTAGGGCTTCCCTTGAGGTGTTAAAAAACACAGGGTTATACAAATATGTAAAAGGTAAACTTGTTTACGGTGAAAGTATTGCCCAAACAAGCCAGTATATATACAAAGGTTTGGTTGATATAGGCTTTACTGCAAAATCTGTAGTCCTTTCCCCAGAGGTAAAGGGAAAAGGTAAATGGGTGGAGATTGATAAAAAGCTACACTCCCCTATAAAACAGGCTGTTGTTATTCTGAAAAACGGTAGTGATTTACAGCAGGCTAAAAGGTTTGTGGAGTTTTTACTTTCTACAGAAGGTAAAAAGATACTACAGAAATACGGCTACCAGTGATTATGTTAAGTGAGGATTTTATACAAACACTTTTATTAACATTTAAACTGTCCTTTTTTACAACCTTAATTTTAGCTGTTATAGGTATTCCTATAGCCTACTTCCTCGCATACAAGGAATTCCCATTAAAACCAATGGTAGAGGCTGTCGTAAGCCTCCCTATAGTCCTACCTCCAACAGTTTTAGGATACTACCTGCTTATACTCCTCAGTCAGGATAATCCTGTAGGTAGGTTTTTAGGGGCAGTTTTTGGGGAACCGATACTGTTCACATTTAAAGCTATACTTATAGGGTCTGTTATATACAGCCTACCCTTTATGGTTCAGCCTGTTCAAGCTGGCTTTGAAAGTTTACCTAAAAGCCTTATAGAGGCATCTTACACACTTGGTAAATCAAGATTAACAACCTTTCTAAAGGTTATACTACCTAATGTAAAACCATCTATACTAACAGGTATTGTTCTGTCCTTTGCCCATACAGTTGGGGAGTTTGGGGTTGTCCTTATGATAGGTGGTTCTATCCCCGGTGAAACTAAGGTAGCCTCTATCTCCATTTACGAGGAGGTGGAAGCCCTTAACTACGAAAATGCGAACCTTTACGCCCTTATACTCCTTGGGGTAAGTATGGTTATACTTGCCACTGTATACTGGTTAAATAAAAGGTTCAGTAGGTTAGGTTAATGGAAATAAAATGTAAGAAAAAACTGAAAGGGGCAGAAGGGGAGTTTAACTTAGATGTGGATATTTCCATAGAAGAAGGAAAAGTAGTAGGTATTTTCGGTAAATCTGGGGCAGGTAAAACAACACTTTTAAGGATAATAGCAGGCTTAGAAAAACCTGAAGAGGGCTTTATTAAAGTTGGCGGTAAAGTCTGGTTTGATAGTAGAAAAGGGGTTAACTTACCTCCACAGAAAAGGAAAGTAGGTTTTGTGTTTCAGGATTATGCACTTTTCCCAAATATGACAGTAAAGGAGAATATCCTCTACGGAATGGAAAGGGAAGACAGAAAGCTACTTGACCATCTCCTTAGGATAACAGAGCTAACTAAACTTGCAGACAGGAAACCTAACCAGCTGTCAGGGGGACAGAAACAGAGGGTAGCACTTGCAAGGGCTGTAGCCAGAAAACCTGAGGTCTTACTACTTGATGAACCGCTGTCAGCGTTAGACTACCAGATGAGAAAGGAACTACAGGTGGAACTGGCAAAACTACACAGGGAGTTTGGCTTTACAACGGTTATAGTAAGCCACGACCCAGAGGAAACAGCATTACTGTCAGACAAGGTGTTTATCTTAGAAAACGGTAAGGTTGTAGATGAGGTTCAACCTGAGAAACTGCTTGAATACACAGGAAAATACCAGTTATCAGGTAAGGTGTTAGATATAAAATTAGAAAATGGAAGGGCTTTTGTAGTATTAGATACAGATGGGTTTAGAACAACAGTCCCAATTCCACAAAATCTGGCAAAAAAACTAAAAAAAGGGGATACTATAAAACTCCAGATGGTAAACAACAAACTATAAAAACCGCAAAGGGGTTAGGGTATGGAGTATAGATTTTTAGGGAATTCTGGATTAAAGGTTTCTGTGGTTTGTCTCGGGGCAATGACATTTACAGAGAAAGGCTGGCGTTCAGCAGGTAAGATGGATTTTAAGGAGATACAGAGGGTTGTAGATTACGCCTTAGACCACGGGGTAAACTTCTTTGATACTGCGGATATATACGCCTTTGGTGAAAGTGAGGAACTACTTGCAAAAGCCCTCGGTAAGAAGGTAAACGATGTGATTATCGCCACAAAGGTAAGGGGGGTTATGTCAGACGACCCTAACGACAGGGGGCTGTCAAGATACCATATATTCAAATCTGTAGATGCCTCCCTAAAAAGGCTAAACAGGGATTATATAGACCTTTACCAACTACACTGGTGGGATAACTACACACCTATAGAGGAAACATTACAGGCTTTAGAAGACCTTGTTAGACAGGGAAAGGTAAGGTATGTAGGTATATCAGATTTTGCAGGGTGGCAGATAGCAAAGTCTGTAATGATACAAAGGTGTAAAGATTACTCCCCGTTTATATCTGCCCAGATGTATTACTCATTACTTGGAAGGGATATAGAGTTTGAGGTAGTCCCAGCCTGTAAAGACCTTGGGCTTGGGGTATTGGCGTGGAGTCCTTTAGCAGGGGGGTTTTTATCAGGTAAGTATACCAAAGACAACCCATTTCCAGAGGATAGCAGATACAGTAGAATGGAAAGACCTTTTTTAAGGTTTGATTTTGAAAAGGCTTACTTTCTATTAGACGAGCTTAGGAAGATTGCAGAAAAGTATAATACATCTGTAGCACAGGTGTCCTTAAACTGGGTTAAATCCAAAGGGTTTATAAGTTCAATAATTATAGGTGTCCGTTCACTGGAACAGCTTAAAGACAACCTTGGTATAGTAAACTGGGATTTAAAGGAAGAGGATATACAGTATTTAGACGAAATTACCGAGCCTGAAAAACCTTATCCCCAGTGGTTTTTAGATATGTTTGCACACCTATGAAAGGAGGTCTCTATGGAAAAGCTAATAGAAAAAGCAAACATACTTATGGAGGCGTTGCCCTTCATAACAAAGTTTAGGGGAAAAACATTTGTTATTAAATACGGCGGAAACGCAATGGCTAAGGCAGACCTTAAGACCGCATTTGCACAGGATATACTTATGCTTAAGTATATAGGGATAAACCCTGTTATAGTCCACGGTGGGGGACCCCAAATAGGTGAAGTCCTAAAGAGAATGGGACTTGAGAGTAAGTTTGTAGGGGGATTAAGGATTACAGATAAAGCTACAATGGAAGTGGTGGAGATGGTATTAGGGGGTTTAGTAAACAAGAATATAGTAATGCATATAAACAAATACGCAGGGGGGCATATAAGGGCGGTAGGTTTAACAGGTAAAGATGGGGGTTTAATAAGGGCGAAAAAATTAGACGCTGAGGAGTATTTTAAACAGATGGGAGGGTTTAGACCTACAGAGCTACTTGATTTAGGGCATGTGGGGGAAGTTGAGTATATAGATGCCCAGATACTTAAACATCTGGAGGAAGACAACTACATACCTGTAATTGCACCTATAGGTTTTGATAATCAGGGAAATGCTTACAACATAAATGCAGATTTTGTTGCCTCGGCGATAGCCTCAGCACTAAAGGCAGAAAAGGCGATTTTTTTAACAGATATAGACGGCTTAAAGGACGAAAATGGAAACACCGTTTCCTCCACAAATGTGGAACAGCTTGAGAAGATGATACAGGAAGGTGTTATAAAAGGTGGTATGATACCAAAGGTAAAGGCTTGTATACAGGCAGTTCAAAACGGTGTGAAAAAAGCCCATATATTAGATGGGCGTGTTCCCCACTGTGTTTTACTTGAGATTTTTACCTCCCACGGTATAGGCACTGAGATTACCGCCTAACTGTTTCTGTATACTTTCCTGTATTGCTGAGGTAAGTTTTTCCCTTACCTCTTCTTCATTTCCCTTTATACGGCAACCTGCCGCGTCCCTGTGTCCTCCCCCTCCGAACTTTTTTGCTATCTGTTGGACATCTATATTACCCTTACCCCTCAGGGATACCCTCCAAGTTTCCATATCATCTTTCTGTATCATTATAAAGGCAACCTCAACACCGTCTATACTTCTGGCAAAGTTTACAAAGCCCTCAGTATCCTCCTCTAAAGCCCCTGTGGTCTCCAAAAAATTCCTCCTTACAACAAGGGAGGAGATTTTGCCCATATAATCCATTCTAAGTGTGGATAGCACTTTGTTTAACAGATGGATAACAGCCGGTCTGTTCCTCTCAAAAATAAGGGAGGCTACCTTTGAGGGGTTTACACCTTTTGATGTTAGGTATCTGGCAAACTCAAAAGCCTCCTCATTAACATTGTTATGTTTAAAGGAGCCTGTATCTGTTAAAAGTCCTGTGTATAAACATACTGCTATATCCTTATCTATGGCACCTTCGTCCCACTTTTTTAACAGCCTTCCTACAACAACTGTGGTTGATGCCGCCTCAGGGTCTACATAATCGTTATCACTTTCCTTTACACCTTCAAGGTGGTGGTCTATTCTCATATACTCTTTGGCGTTAACAGGGGCATCAGCCCTGTATATACCTGCCGCATCTAATATAACCGCCAAATCAAACTGGTGGTTAAGGGGAAGTTTTTCTATCTTATCCACATCTGGGAGGAAATCGTAGATATAAGGTAGGTCGTCCTTCATTGCCATTCTTACATTTTTCCCCTTTTTCTTTAAAAACCTGTATAGGGCTATCATACTGCCAATACCGTCCCCATCTGGGTTCTGGTGTGTTAAAAGTAGTATTTCCCCATTTTCTTTAGCCAGTCTGTTTATTGTTTTATCCATCTTTCCCCTCTCTTTGCTGGTTTTTCAGGGGGCATATATCTATCAGGTGGCAGTTTCCACAGTCAGGCTTCTTTGCTTTACACACATACCTACCAAATAGAACCATAGCCTTTGATATATATTCCCAATCCTCTTTTTGGAAAAATTGGGCTAAATCCCTTTCTATAATATCTGGATTGTTTGAGTTTGTAAGGTTAAACCTTTGGCTTACCCTTTTTACGTGGGTATCAACAACAACAGCAGGTTTGTTAAAGGCATTTACAAGTATTACATTTGCAGTTTTTCTGCCTACCCCAGGTAGTTTTGTAAGCTCTTCTATACTGTCTGGCACTTTACCGCCGTATCTCTCAACAAGGGCGGTGCAACACTCTTTTATAAGTTTTGCCTTTCTTCTGTAAAAGTTTACAGACTTTATTGTTTCCTCTATCTCCTGTAGTGGGGCTTTTGCAACATCTTCAGGGGTTGGGAACTTTTTAAAGAACTGTGGTGTAATCTCGTTTACCTTTTTGTCTGTGGTCTGGGCGGCTAATATTGTGGCTACTATAAGCTGGTAAGGGTTCTCAAAGTTTAGGTCTATCCAAGGTTGCGGAAAATGTTTTTTTAAGCGGTTTATAAAATCCTTATCTGTAAAGGGCATTTCCTTTTCCCTAAAATAGGCTTATCTGTTTACCTTTTTCTTCAGGTTTAGGTCTGTTTTCCTTCTGTATCTCTTTAAGTAATGTTTTAAAGTTAAGTTGTTCAAACTTTTCCTTTAGTTTAAGTAGGTCTGCCTTTTCCTTCTTTAAATCTTCCAAGGTAAAGTCTAAAGGTATATCATCTTTCAGTTTTACTAAAAATCTGTTTTCTTCAAGTCTGTCTTTAGCCTCTAAGAACGCCTCCTTCAATTTAGGTTTAAGGCTCTCTATATTTTGGTATATACCCTCTATTGAACCATACTGGTTTAACAGTTTTTTTGCTGTTTTTTCCCCAACCCCTTTAACACCTTTTATGTTATCCACACTATCCCCTACTATAGCTAAAAAGTCTACAAACTGTGAGGGTTTTATCCCGTATTTTTCTTCCACTTTTTCTGTGTTAATAACCTCGTTTGTAATAGGGTTTAGTATATTTATCTGACTGTCTATAAGCTGGGTCATATCCTTGTCAGGGGTTATTATTAGCACATTAAAGCCATTTTCCTTTGCCATTTTAGAGACTGTGGCAATAATATCGTCTGCCTCGTATCCTTCCATCTCAAGTATCTTAATACCCCACAACTTTAGAATTTCTTTTATTATTGGTATCTGAACCTTTAGCTGGTCTGGGGTTTCCCTTCTGTTTGCTTTATACTCTGTGTATGTTTCGTGTCTAAATGTTTTTGATGGTAGGTCAAACACGACTGCTATATACTCTGGGGAGTATTCTTTTAGTAGTTTTGATACTATCCTTACAAAGCCGTAAACAGCCCCAGTTGGTATCCCTGAGGGGCTTGTTAAAGGTGGTAGGGCGTAAAAAGCCCTATACAAATATGAGGAACCATCTATTAGGATTAACTTTTTTTCCATAGTTTAGAATGAGTTTGTTCTGTTAACATACAGGTATTTAAGTGGGTTTAGTATCTTTCCGTATCTTCTTATTTCGTAATGTAAGTGTGTCCCTGTAGACCTTCCTGTATTTCCAGCATAACCTATAACTGTTCCAGCCCTAACCCACTGCCCTTTCCTAACCTTAATCCTTGAAAGGTGTCCGTAGTATGTTTTGTATCCATACTTATGTCTTAGGATTACCAGTTTCCCGTATCCCGACTTCCAACCTGCAAACTCTACATAACCGTTTGCTGTGGCATATACCCTCTGTCCATACCTTGCTTTAAGGTCTATCCCTGAGTGGAAGGCTACTTTACCGTTAAACGGGTCTCTCCTGTATCCAAACCTTGATGTTAACTTTCCGTAAAGTGGGACACCTACAGGTATATCAGAGACAGCTTTAATCACCTTATCCATATTTTTGTTTATATAGTCAGCATACTTTTTAGGGTTTTTGCCCTTTTTGGCAGGTATATACTTACCACCCCTTGGTAATCTTATCCTTATTCCTTTTCTACGGAGGGTTCTGTTTGCCTTCTTTATTTTTTCTTCTATTGCCTTTAACCTCTCAACAAGCTGTTGCTTCTCCTGTTCCACTTTAGCAATCTCTTTGTCTTTCTCTTTTAGCTGTTCCTTCAGCTGTTGTATAACCTTGTCCTTCTCTGCAAGCTGTTGTCTCAGTTTCTTTATATCCCCTGCAGAGTTTAAGGACAGAAACAGGGCTGTCCCTGTAATAACAAGCATTCCTATTATGTAGTATTTGTAAAGTAGGTTTTTGTCCATCTCCCTAACCTTTTAGTAGTTTTGCTACCTCTTTTGCGTGGTAAGTTATTATAATATCTGCCCCTGCCCTTTTCATAGCAAGGAGTGTTTCCATAATCACCTTTTCCCCGTCTATCCAGCCTAACCTGTCGGCGGCTTTTACCATAGAGTATTCCCCACTAACATTGTAGGCGGCTACAGGGACATTAAAGTTGCTTCTTATATCGCTGATTATATCTAAATAAGCTAAAGCTGGCTTTACCATTACAATATCTGCCCCTTCCTCTATATCAAGGGCTACTTCCTTTAACGCTTCCCTTCTGTTTGCCGGGTCCATCTGGTAGCTTTTCCTATCCCCAAACGATGGGGTTGACTGTGCCGCTTCCCTAAAGGGTCCATAGTAAGATGAGGAGTATTTTGCAGAGTAGGACATTATTGGTATATCTGTAAAACCAGCCCCGTCTAAAGCCTCCCTAATAGCCTTTACTACCCCGTCCATCATACCAGAAGGGGCTACCATATCCGCCCCAGCTTTTGCGTGGGATATAACCTGTTTCTTGGTATTTTCAAGGGTTTGGTCGTTGTCCACATTTCCACCGTGTAAAACCCCACAGTGTCCGTGGCTGGTATACTCACAGAAACATACATCTGTTATTACATAAAGCTGTGGGTAGTTTTTCTTAATATGCCTTACTGCCCTTTGTATAATACCTTCATCATTCCAAGTATCACTGCCTACATCATCTTTATGAGAGGGTATTCCAAAAAGGAGAACTGCTGGTATGTTCAGGTTTACAACCTCTTCCAGCTCTTCATCAAGTCTGTCTATTGAGTACCTGTATATATCTGGCATTGATGGGATTTCCTGTTTTATATTCTCCCCATCTTCAATAAAGATAGGGTATATAAGGTCGTCCACAGACAGGGTTGTTTCCCTTACAAGTCTCCTTATATTTTCATTTTTCCTTAATCTCCTTGGTCTGTGAACAGGAAAGCCCATCATCTACCTCTTTGGTTATGTTGTTAAAAAAAGGGGTGCCTTTCGGCACCCTGCTGGAGGAATTTGATTAATGGATATTTCTCCAAATCTTCTTCTTCCAAGCGTATGTTAGCCCTATCATAACAAGCATATAGGCTAACACTATAAGACCTACTTTCTTTCTCTGCTCTTTGTGTGGGTCTGATATTTCATCAAGGTATTTCATCAGGTCTTCTGTAGCCTCTTCGTTTAGACCTACCCTTGGCATTGATGTTCCCGGTAGTAATGCCTGTGGTTTGTTAATAAATGCCACAAGGTAATGCTCACCTTTAGCCTTCATTATGATAGACAGGTCAGGTGGAACTTTACCAAGGTATTTCTTCAGGGCGTCTGCAGGTGTGTCTGCGTATATCTTCTGGTATTTTGCCCCGTGGCATCTTCCACAGGCTTCCTTAAACAGCTCAGCCCCGTGTATCTTCTTAGCTGTAGACTTTAGGTAGGCGATTATGTCCATTATTTGCTTATCATCAAGTCCCATAGCAGGCATAGAAATCTTTTTGAACTCAGAAGCCCTTGCAGGGTCTTTTATAAAGTGATACAGGAAGTTCTCTGCTGTAAAGGACGCCACATTTGATAGGTCAGGTGGAACAACACCGAAAGATGCCGCCGCAGTTTTTGGGTCCATTGGGGCTGGTATTCCGTCTGCCTTTAGTCCGTGGCAGGAAGCACAGAACATCTGGAAGTTTTTCTTACCCTGTGCCGCATCTCCACTTATAGCTGGGGCTGGTCCAAGGTCTGAGAACTTGTAATCTGGAAGGTTATACTTCTCTATAGCTTCCTCAATATGCTTGTGCATTATGCTGTGGGCAAGTGGCTCAATTCCCCAGTAGGTTATCCCTACTATAACAACTATAACTAATAGTATTTTTAACTCTTTCATTACCTCACACCTCCACTAGCAGCCTGCTTTTTCTCTATCTTAGAGATAATTGGCAGTGCCAAGAAAAATCCAAAGTAAACTAATGATGCTATAAATCCTAACCACGCAAAAAGACCTGTAGGTGGTAGTTTACCAAGGATTGTTAAAGCTACAAAGTCTGCAACAAATACCCAGAAAGCTATTCTAAAGAGTGGTCTGTGTTTAGCACTTATAAATGGGTATGGTGATGTGTCTAACCAAGGTAGGAATAAAGGTATAACCATAGAAAGAACGAAGCCTATTAACCCAAGTGTTTCACTGAAGAAGAAGCCCCTTAGAACTTCGTAGAAGGATAGGAAATACCACTCTGGGTAGATATGTGGAGGAGTTTGTAGGTAGTTAGCAGGCTCAAAGTTAATTGGGTCCATAGCAAACTTGTAGTTGAAGAACACCAGATAGAAGAAGAAGAATAGGAATACAGACATTACAAAGAACTCTTTAGAGATAAATACAGGCCAGAATGGGATACCTTTCTCCTTCTTTTCTTCCTTTGTCATTGGTATTCCATCTTCGTTGTTAGAACCAACTATTCTGAGGGCATACAGGTGTATCACTGTAAATACAACTATCAACGCCGGTAGTAATGTTACGTGTAAAGCGAAGAACCTTGTAAGTGTAGCATCTTCAACTATGTAATTACCCCTTATCCATATAACAAGGTCTGGTCCAATAACAGGTATTTTAGAGAAAAGTGTTGTGATTGTTTGTGCCGCCCAGTAGGACATCTGTCCCCAAGGTAGCAGGTATCCTGTGAAAGCTGTTGCAGACATAAGTACAAACAGGATAAATCCAGTTACCCATAGGATTTCCCTTGGGGCTTTATAGGAACCGTAGTAGATACCCCTACCCATATGGATAAACAGAACAAGGAACATAATAGATGCACCTACAGCGTGGACATGTCTAAATACCCACCCGAAGGACACATCCATCATTATAGTTTTGTTAACACTATCAAAAGCCAGCTTAGCATCAGGCTTGTAATACATCAGAACAAATATTCCAGATACAACAAGTATTACGAAAACAAGTATTGTTAATACCCCTGAACTCCAAAGCCAGTTAATATTCTTTGGCAGGTAGTATTCAGCCATTAACACACGCCAAAGGGTTGTAATGGCTAACCTTTCATCAAGCCATTTGATTAATTTGTTCCCCATCTTTCGCCTCCTAACCTTTCATCATTTTTTCATATTCGGGACCTGTTTCACCTAAGACGATAGTTGTCCCTTCCAGTTTAAATGGAGGTATTTCAAGTGGTTTTGGAGGAGGACCAAATATGTTAACACCACAGGCATCAAACTCACCACCGTGACAAGGACATTTGAATATTTTCTTGTCAACTTCCCAGTTTGGAATACAACCTAAGTGTGTGCAGATACCTACAACTACAGTATACTCGTTTGCAACTGTTCTGTTTTCACAGCTTCCCATATCAGGTGTTCTTCTTAGGACGAAAACCGGTTTCCCTCTCCACTGGACAACCTTAAGCTGACCCGGTTGAACTTGAGATAGGTCAAACCTTACGATACCGGCAGCTTTAACCTCCGGTAGAGGCTCCCAAGTCTTATACATAGCGTATAAAACCCCACCGAGACCAACAGCAGCCCATCCTCCCATTGCGTAAAGGAGGAAATCCCGCCTACTTACTTTTTCTTCTGCCATTTTGAACCTCCTGTATTTGTGAATATGTTATATTGCCCTGTTCCTATCTTAATTATTTTGCTACAACTGGTTTTCAAAATCAAAACTTTTTATGAGATAAATCACCTTGTAAAAATCTCTGTTTTGCAACTTCCCATAGGGCAATGGCTGTCGCCGAGGATACATTAAGGGAGGTTATCTTTCCCTGCATTGGTATGGTGGCAACTATATCAGCTGTTGATAGGACAGATTTAGACACCCCTTTACCCTCTGACCCTAAAACTACAGCAAGGGGAAATGGGAAGGTAATTTTGTTTATCTCCTTTCCTCCCTTCTCCACGGCAACCACCCAACCACCTTTCTTTTTAAATTTATCTAAAAACTGTCTAAGGCTACCTACCTTTGCTATTGGTATATGGAAAACAGCCCCAGTTGAGGCTTTAACTACCACCTCGTTTATTGGGGTTGCCCTCTCCCTTGGGATAACTATCCCGTCTACCCCTAAAACCTCAGCTGTTCTTATTATATTCCCTACATTCTGGGGGTCTGTTATATGGTCAAGCACCAGCACAACCCCCTCCTTTTTTATCACTTCGTCTATTAGCTTATTCTCGTCCCAGTAGTTTACCGGACTTACAAGGGCTACAACCCCTTGGGTTTTCTTTGTCCCTGCAACCTCTTCAACTTTTTTTCTTGGAACCCTTTGTGTTTTTACTTTATTTTTTTCTGCTAACTTTAACAGCTCCTTCGGTGGGTGGGTATCGTGGGCTATAAGTATCTTCTCCAGCCCTTTCCCAGACCTTAAAGCCTCTATTATTGGGTTTCTACCCCAGATTACAAACTTGTCCTTTTCCTTCTCCATTATAAGCCTATCCTTATATTAGAATAATTGTATTTTGTTTGTTTTTTATTGACTTTAGTCAAAGTAGCCTAACCTTTCCCCCTCTTTTATATGGTATCCCCTAACTGCCTCATCTGAGGATATAGGTTTACTATTTGGAAACTGGACTTTTTTAATAAGGAGTTTCCCTTTACCTGTTTGGACTACAAAACCTTTTCCTTTATGTATCTCTGTAATCTTACCTACTTCCCCTGTAGATGTTGTATCAACCACTTCAGCGTCAAGGATTTTTATCTCCTTATCCCTAAACTTTGTGAACGCTTTAGGCCAAACCTTTAATGCCCTTATCTGGTTAAATATCTCCTCAGCTGACTTTTCCCAGTTAATTTTCCCCTCTTCCTTTGTTATAGGTTTGGCGTAGGTTGATTTATGGTGTTCTTGGGGTGTCTTTTTTGCTGTTCCTGTTTCTATCTGGTTTAAAACCTGTATTAGTAGTTTAGCCCCTTCCTTTGCCAGTCTATCGTGAAGGGAGATTATATCGTCCTGCTGTGTTATCTCTACCTCTTTACACTGGTAAACATCACCGGCGTCTAACTCTTTTGTTATCTCCATAATACAGACACCGGTTTTGTCTTTGCCGTCCATAATAGCCCTGTGTATCGGTGCCGCCCCTCTGTATTCAGGTAGCAGTGAAGCGTGGACATTTATTGTTTTATACTTGGGGAGGTTTATAACCTCTTCTGGGAGTATCTTTCCATAGGCTACCACCACGGATATATCTGGGTTTAGCTCCTTTATCTGCTGGTAAAGTTGCCGATTCCCTTTTACCTTTTCCGGTTGTAATACAGGTATCCCATACTCCTGTGCCAGTTGTTTCACCGGTGGAGGTGTTAATTTTTTCCCCCTTCCCTTCGGTTTATCCGGTTGCGTTATAACAGCAACAACCTGATGGTTTGAGTTAATTAACTCCTTTAAACTTTCCACTGCAAAATCTGGAGTTCCCCAAAATAAGACCTTCAACCAACTCTCCTGCTTTATGGTAGTATTCTTATTTGATTATATCTTAATTTACAGTGGGAGGTTGGATTGGTATCAGGTGTTGATATTCTTTCCCTATCCCAGTATGTTGTCTATTTTATAGCCGGCTTTTCAGGTTCCTTCCACTGTATTGGAATGTGTGGTTTTATTCCCCCTTTAATCCAATATCCCTCTTGGCTTATTGGGAATATTCTTTACAACCTTGGTAGGCTGTTCACCTACACATTCTTAGGGTTTGTTGCAGGTTATCTTGGTATGGTTGTAAACAACTTAGGTAAAGAGGTTGTTGAAAGGGGGTTGGTTGAGTTTCACACTTTCCAGAAGATTTTGGCTGTAATGTTCGGTGTGGCTATGGTTCTGTTTGGGCTTCAGATGACAGGTAATATAAAGGAAAAGGGTGTTGTTGGACTTGATTTAATCTTTACCACTGTGGCTGAAATCTTAGCAAAGTTTAGGAAAAATCCGTTCTTTTTAGGTATGTTTAACGGTTTCTTACCCTGTCCGTTGGTATACGCATTTTTAATCCAAGCTATGGCAGAGGCTTCACCTGTAAAGGGTATGGTGGTAATGTTTTTCTTCGGTCTTGGGACTGTTCCAGCTATGCTATTTGCAAGTAAGATTTTCCATACCGTATCCCCAAGGCTAAGGAAAAGGCTTTCCTCACTGTCAGGCTTAATAGCTATACTCCTTGGTATCTGGCTTATACTTAGGGCATTTGGCATAGGACATCACCATTGAAGGTGTTGTAGAAAGTCTTAACCTGCTTAAGTTTATTAAGTAAACTGGATTTAGGTTTTAGGTATGGACTTTTTAAGGGTTGAGAAGGTCTTTAGGGTTATGCCGATTACAGAGGAGAAGTTTGTTAAAGAACCTCTGCCTTTGATAAGGAAAAGGGTTAAGAGAAGACTAAAGCGGGAAGAGGAACAACCCCCTCAGGAAGAAAGGAAAGGGCGTATAGATATAAAGGTTTAGGCTGTTGGGATTGTTATTCTAAATACAGACCCTTTTCCCAGTGTGCTTTCAACCTCAACCTTGCCGTTGTGTGCTTCTGTTATATGTTTCACTATAG
>JAADEV010000083.1 GCA_013153295.1 Aquificota bacterium
ATATCAAACAGTAAGCCTACCCTGTCCTCTCCAGATATATCAAATATTGTGTAAACTTCGGACATCTCATTATCAACTTTAACAAATGTAGGTGGTGGTATAACAGAGGCTTTAAATGTGATATTTCTTTTTTTAGACAGCTCTTCAAGGGTTATCTTACCCTTTAGATACTTACTAAACAGCTCTTTAAACTGTTCAAACTTCCTGTCCTCAACAACCTCAAGTGATGATGTGGAGATTTGCAGGTCTATCACTATAACCCCGTCTTTTCTCATATAGCTGTAAACAGACAGTATGTTTATCCCCATATAGGATATTATCCCTGTGATAACCAAAAGGGGGTTTTTTACCTTTTTACTGTCTATTGCTATAAGTAGCTCTGAAAAACCGATACCATACTTTTTTTCAAAGTAAAACTGTGGCTTTCCTGTTTTAAACAGCTGTTCTTCTAACTTTATATGCCTTACCATATCGTCTATTGTGTTGGACATAACATAGTAGTCTGAAAACCTGTTCATATGGAATTCTGCCCTTTCTTTTCCAAGCTCCGCTTCCAGTATTGCCTTAAGTTTTTTCTTTTTCTCTTCCAGTTTCCGTTTGTGTAGTTCCTCGTAGGACACATTTTCCTCAAGCACCTCAAGGGTTTTATGGTATAGCTCCCACAGTAAGGCGTTTTTCCAGTCGTTCCACACATTTGGACCTACTGCGTTTGCATCACACCAAGTAAGGACTGTAAGCATTTTTAACAGCTCTTTGTTTTTTATTGTTTTTGCAAAGTCGTTTATTACTTTCGGCTCGTTCATATTCCTACGCTGGGAGATTTTAGCCATATCAAGGTGGTGTAAAACCAGAAAACTAACTATGTTGGCGTCCCTTTTAGAGTATCCGAACCTTGTCATTATATCCTTTGCTATTTTAGACCCTATTACACTGTGGTCTCCATTTTTACCCTTTCCTATATCGTGTAGGAAAACAGCCCAAGTAAGTAGGTCTACCCTGTCTATCTCTTTAAACAGCTCATACATCATCTTCCTGTGTGGGTGGTCTATTTTTTTTAGGCTTTCAAGCTCTTCAACTGCTTTTATTGCGTGGGCGTCTGTTGTGTATTTGTGGTAGGCGTCATACTGGAAATGGCATCTTTGCTCCCCAAACTCAGGTATAAGCTCATCAAGGACATAAAAGTCCTGCATTTTTCTAAGGGTTTTTGCAAGGTTGTTAGGGTCTGAAAACAGCTTACGCATCATTCTTTGTATCTGTGGGTCTTCCCTGTGTTTGCCTAACTTCCTTTCGTGTTTCCTTATTAGAAACTCAAGCTCAGATGAAAAATCAAGGCTGTATTCTTTGTAGTAAAGGAATGCCTTTAGGACATTTCTAAAATCCTTTTCAAACTTCTCTTTGTTAAATACATCTATCTCCATAGATGTTCTGGAAAACACATCGTCTATAGGCTCAAATATCTCAAGCTCATCTTCTTCTGTAAGGGCTTTAAGGATACGCTTTGTTATTGTGTTTATTGATTTTGCGTGTAGGTAGTAAAGTCTCATCATCTTTTCTACGCTTGTTCTCAGGCTTTCTTCATCTTCAGGGTCTTCAACAAACCCAAGTCTCTTTGCCACTTCTTCCTGTAAAGGTCTAACAAGGACATCACACCTTTTATTACATATTAGATGCATTTCATTCCTTATTTTCAGTAAAAAGTTGTAAGCCTCAAGTAGCTCCTGATACTCTTCTTCCAGTATTATGTTTTTTTCTACAAAATACCTGTAGTTAGGGACATTGTCTAAAACTCTGGCTATCCAGAATACTTCGTGGAAATCCCTTAACCCCCCTTCACCTTCTTTTATGTGTGGTTCCATCATATATATTGTTGAACCACTTCTCTGGTATCTCATTTTTCTGGCACGGAGGGTAGCGTTTATGTAAGCTGTCCTCTTCCTTTTTATAAGCCTTTTGAACCTTTTTATCAGGTCGTTGTATATCTCTTCATTACCGATTAGGAACCTACCTTGTAGCAGTGATGTGGCTACTGTAAGGTCTTCCTTTGACAAATCAAGGAATGTTTTTATATCCCTTGGGGAAAATCCTATATCCACCTTTAGGTCAAGGAGGGCGTAGTAAAAGTTTTCTATCCCTTCTTTAAGTGTTTCAAAATCTTCCCCGTGGTATACAAGGGATAGGTCTATATCAGACTTAAAGCACAACTCCCTTCTACCGTATCCCCCAAGAACAAGGATACATATCCCGTCCATATCTTTAAACGACAGTTTGGCTAACTTCTGTATAGTATCATCTGTAAGGTCTGACAAAGCCCTTACTGTATCTAATCCCCTTGCTCCTTTTCTGTGGGCTTCTACTATTTCTTCCCTTTTTTTAAAGTAATCTTTTATAACTTTGTCTTTTTCTAATGTTGCCCCTTTCACTTCCTTTTTACCTTCCTTTTTATTGTTTCCAGTGGAATTTTATAATAAATCGGTCTGCCGTGGGGACATAGGTTTGGGTTGTCTGTTAAAAGCCACTGTTTAAGCAGTATTTCCGCCTCTTTCTGGTCTAAAAACTCCCCTGCCGTTGTGGATAGTCCACAGGCTATCTCCCCTAAAGCCCTTTCTGTTTCAAGTAGCGGTGTTTGGCTGTTTACTATATCTAAAAAAAGCCTTTTTGCCATCTCCCTATCTGTGTAAACAGGAATGTTGGTAATCCTTACCCTGTCCCCAAGTATCTCCACCTTGAACCCTGCCCTTTCAAGTAGGTCTATTTTATCCTCAACTGTAAATCTATCTACTGCCACATCTATAGGTTTAACCTTTTTTGATTGTATACTACCCATTCTAAACTTTTTAAGGAGTATCTCATAATTTACCCTTTCACTGGCTACATGCTGGTCTATAAAGTAAACATCTCCGTTTAGGTAGACCACAAGGAATGTGTCCTCAACCTGCCCTACCATCTCAAACTTAGCTGTTGTATACAGGGCTGTAGGCTGGTTTAGTGTTGTTTCCTGTAAAGGTTTG
>JAADEV010000082.1 GCA_013153295.1 Aquificota bacterium
AAGTAGTTTTCGACTGGAATGATCTTAAAGAAATTTTGAAAAAATTTAAGAAGAATTATAGGAAGTTAAATCTGCTAAAAAGTTAGAATCATGGTTCTTTTCTTTCTATATTAATCCTTTATCCACCCTATAGCATAAACAAGTATGAAAAGGTTAGAATAGGGTTAAAGATTACTAAGTTTTGGGGTGGTTTATGGGTGTTGAAAATATTTCTATATGGGCGGCGTTCCTTGGTGGACTGTTATCATTTTTATCCCCCTGTATACTTCCTATAATCCCCGGTTATATAGCCTATATATCAGGGGTTTCTGCACAGGAGATAGCCCAATCTAAGGGAAAAATAAACTGGACAGTTGTTTATACAGCTGTAGCTTTTGTCCTTGGCTTTTCTGTGGTTTTCACATTACTTGGGGCTGTGTCCACATATATTGGACAGCTACTACAGGAGTATAGGGAAGTTTTTTCTAAAGTGGCGGCTGTTCTGGTTATACTCCTTGGTTTCCACTTTACAGGGATATTCCAATCCCCTAAGGCGAAACAGTGGCTTAGCTTTATACTGGTAGCCTTTATTTTGGTGTATATCTACGGGGTTTACACAACAGGTAGATGGAATAACGATTTTATACTACTTCCTGTTATTGGGATAGCCCTATTTATCTTTTATATCAGTGGTGTTTACAGACTACTTTACAAACAGACTACAACGCAGATAGCAAAAAAACCTGCAGGTGTGTTAGGGGCTTTTGTGGTAGGGGTAGCCTTTGCATTCGGTTGGTCTCCCTGTATTGGACCGGTTTTAGGGGGGATACTTATGTATGCCTCCCAACAGGAGACGGTTTGGGAAGGGATAACATTACTTTTTGCCTTTTCTATGGGGCTTGGTATCCCGTTTATACTTACCGCATTGGCTATAAACCAGTTTTTCTCATTCCTGAATGTGATGAAAAGATACTTTTTAGTAGTTGAGGTAGCAGGGGGACTTTTACTAATTTTTGTTGGTATACTTTTACTTACAGGGAATTTAAACAAGCTGGCTAATCTGTTTTAGGGGGTGAACCTTGGAAATAAAAGGTAAAAAAGCCACCGTTCTTATCCCAGAGAAGGAGATAAAGGAAAGGGTAAAACAGCTTGCAGAGGAAATCTCAAAGGACTACAAAGGTAAAAAGCCAGTAGTAGTTGGAATACTAAAGGGCGCTTTTATCTTTATGTCAGATTTGGTAAGGGAGATGGAAGGTAGCCCTGTTGTTGATTTTATGCAGGTTTCCTCTTACGGGGATAGAATGGAAAGTAGCGGTAGTATAAGGTTTATAAAGGATTTGGAAGTAGATATAAAGGGTAGGGATTTACTTATAGTAGATGATATTGTGGATACAGGGAGAACATTAAAAAACCTTGTTGAAAAGTTAAGGGAAAGAGACCCTTCCTCAATAAAAACCTGTGTTTTACTTGATAAAAAGGAAAGGAGGGAGGTTGATTTTGAACCAGATTATACAGGTTTTGTAATCCCTGACAAGTTTGTTATAGGATACGGGCTTGACTGGGCAGAGGAAGGAAGGGGCTTAAAAGATATTTATGCAGTAGAGGGGTGAAGATGAAGATAGTGATGGAAATCCCTGAAGATTTAGGGCTTGATGAAAATGAGGTAAAGATAGCAACTATAGTTAAGTTATACGAATTGGGAAAAACATCCTCAGGTAGGGCATCTAAACTTTTAGGAATTTCCCGTATAGAGTTCTTAGACTTACTTGGAAAATACAAAGTCCAAATATACCCAAACTCTGAAGAGGATATTTTGGAAGATTTAAAGAATGCTTATACATAAGGAGGATTTGGAATGGGGTTTAAACCTGTTGATGTTTCAAATAAGTTTGAAACAATAAGAACAGCTAAAGCAGAAGGGAAGATATACCTGTCTAAAAACTCTGTTGAGATGATAAAAGAGGGTAAAGTCCCAAAGGGAGATGTTTTACTTGCTTCCCAGATGGCAGGACTTTTAGGGGCAAAAAGAACCCCTGACATACTACCCTTTTGCCACAATATAATGATAGACCACGTGCAGGTTGACACAAAATTGGAAGAAGACGGGGTTTATGTGTCAGCGGAGGTTAAATGTGTAGGTAGAACAGGGGTTGAGATGGAGGCGTTAACATCTGTATCTGCGGCATTACTGAATGTTTACGATATGCTAAAAGCCTTTGATAAGGATATGGTTATATCTGATATAAAACTGGTGTCTAAAAAAGGTGGTAAATCAGACTGGGCAGAGGATTTACAGGGGCTTAAATGTGCTGTTATTACCCTCAGTGATACTTGCTACAGGGGAGAGGCTGAGGATAAAAGTGGAAAAACGGCGATAGATATTATTGAAAATGAGTTTGGAGGTGAGGTTGTCCATTACAAAATCCTACCTGATGAAAAGGATATGATTGTGAAAGAGTTAAAGGAGTTGGCAGATAAGGTTGATATTATCTTTACAACAGGGGGAACAGGTTTCAGTAAAAGGGACACAACACCTGAGGCTACAAAGGAAGTTATAAGGAAGGAGATGATAGGCTTTTCAGAGGCTATGAGAATAGTTGGGATAAAGTTTACCCCAAAATCCTTACTGTCAAGGGGGGTCTGTGGAATACTTGGGGACGCCACACTTGTTATAAATCTACCCGGTTCAACAGGTGGGGTAAAAGACAATATTAGACTGGTAGCACCGTTGTTGAAACACGCATTAAGAATGGCAAAAGGTGAAAAGAAACATTAATCCACCTGTATTTTACTAAAACGGTATCCTTCAAGGAGGGCTTTAAACAGTTTCGTCCCCTCCTTTCCACTTAGTATTACTGTGTCTATATTTAAACTTCCAATTACAGTTATACTGTTCCCATACCTGTCAGCTTTACCGACCTTTTTGTAGCCAAGTAGGTAATCCCCGTTTACCGATACAACCTTAAGACTTTCCCCGTAGATTTTAGTTTTTAGCTGGGTTTTAACAGTTAAGGTTGCAGAATACCTTTTTATTGGCTTTTTTCTTTTTAGTATCTTTATGGTAGAAAGCCTTTCTGCTAAACTTTCACCATCTAAGGCAGAAAAGCAGTATATCTTTTTTACCTTACCATCTTGGATAAAGTCTAAGCAGAAGTTATAACTACCTGTTATTGATGATAAAACAGGCTGGATTACAGTTTGGTATCCCTTCCCCTGTTTAAAGACCTCAAGTCCTTCGTAGTTATTTACCAAAAAGTTTAACAAAACATTTCTATAGCCTTGTGGTAGGTTTCTGATTATAGGGGGTTTAACACCTATAGGTTGGGCGTTGGCAAAAGTCCACAGGATTAGCAGTAAAAGGATAACCCTTTTCATTCCACTTTATTATCCTGTAAACCCTCTTTGGCACTTTCCCTTGTAAGGGCTAATACCCCTGTCCTTGCTATATCCTTCAGCCCAAACGGTTTCAGGAGTTTTATAAAAGCCTCTATCTTTTCTGTATCCCCTGTTATCTCTATTGTGTATGTATCCACAGAAACATCAACTACCTTTGCACGGAATATATTAACCAGTCTCATTATTTCGTCCCTTGCTTTGTCTTCCCCTGCGTGAACCTTTATAAGGACTAACTCCCTTTCTATATGTGGAATATCTGTAATATCCCTTACCCTTAAGGTTTCTATCAGTCTTCTAAGCTGTTTTATAATTTGTTCAACAACCCTTTCATTTCCTTCAACAACTATGGTAATCCTTGCCACATTAGGTTCGTGGGTTTTCCCAACTGTAAGGCTTTCTATATTGTATCCCCTACCTGCAAACAGTGATGTTATTCTGGTTAACACACCGAAGTTATGCTGAACCCTTACAACTATAATATGTTTCCTTGTTTCACTTTTAGGTTGTGGTCTTACCTTTATTGCTTTTATCTCTTCTACCATTGTTAGCCTCCCTTACCCTACTAAATACATTGTTTCCGCTTCACTTTTCTGTTTTGGGCTTACTATCATCTCCCTGTAGCTTTTACCTGCCGGCACCATAGGTAAAACATTTTCCTCCCTGTCAACAACAAAATCCATTACCACAGGTCTATCGTTTATCTCCATTGCCTTTTTAAGCACTTCCCTTACTTCCTTAGGTTTTGTAGCCCTTAGTCCCACCGCCCCCATAGCCTCTGCCAATTTTACAAAATCAGGCTGGACTGCTAAACACACAGATGAGTATCTGCTGTCGTAGAAAAGCTGTTGCCACTGTCTAACCATTCCTAAAAATTCGTTGTTTATTATTGCTACTTTTACAGGTAGTCTGTATTGGACGGCTGTTATTAAGTCCTGCATATTCATAACAAATGAACCGTCCCCTTCTATTGCAAAAACCGTTTTGTCCGGTTTTCCTATTTTTGCCCCGAGGGAGGCTGGAAATCCATAACCCATTGTCCCAAGTCCACCTGAGTTTAAAAACTGTCTTGGGAAGTTGTATCTATAGAACATCGCCGCCCACATCTGGTGTTGACCTACACCTGCGGAGATTATCGCATCTCCCTTTGTTATATTGTAAATCTCCTCTATAACATACTGGGGTTTTATTATCTTGTCAGATTTTTGGTATGTTAAAGGGTGTTTTTCCTTCCATTTTTGTATCTGTTTAAGCCAGCTTTTCCTTGCATCTTCCCACTCAACTGGCTTTTTCTTTAACTCTTTTAACAGCTTTTGTAGGACATTTTTAACATCACCGACTATAGGAACATCAACGGTTATATTTTTACTTATTGATGCAGGGTCTATATCTATATGGATTATCTTTGCCTCTGGGGCAAACTCATCAATCTTACCGGTCACCCTGTCATCAAACCTTGCCCCTACGGCTATAAGTAGGTCAGAGTGATAGACAGCCATATTTGCATAGTAAGTGCCGTGCATACCTAACATATGTAGGGCAAGTGGGTGGTTTTCATCAAAAGACCCTTTACCCATATTTGTTGTTGTGACCGGTATCTGTGTAAGTTCTGCCAGCTCCCTAAGTTCGTTAGACGCTTCGCCTAAAATAACCCCACCACCTACATAGAGGACAGGTCTTTTTGCCCTTCTTATCAGTTCTGCCGCCTTTTTTATCTGAACAGGGTTTCCCTCGTAATGGGGTTTGTATCCCGGAAGGGCATCTTCAACATCTTTTAGTGTTGGCATTTTGTAATCGTATTCCTGCTGGGTTATATCCTTAGGAATATCAACAAGGACAGGTCCCGGTCTGCCGGTTCTTGCCAGATAAAACGCCTCCCTAAGTATTAGGGCTAAATCCTTTATATCTGTAACCAGAAAGTTATGTTTAGTTATAGGTCTGGTAATACCTACCACATCAGCCTCTTGGAAGGCATCAGTCCCTATGTAGTGTGTAGGAACCTGACCTGTAATTGCTACCATCGGTATAGAGTCCATATAAGCGGTGGCAAGCCCTGTAACAAGGTTTGTAGCCCCGGGTCCAGATGTTGCCATAACAACCCCAACCTTACCTGTAGCCCTTGCGTATCCATCTGCCATATGTGCCGCCGCCTGTTCGTGTCTGGCAAGTATATTCCTTAAAGGGGCATCAAACAGGGCATCGTAAACCTCCATAATAGCCCCACCGGGGAGACCAAAAACTGTGTCTACCCCCTCCTCAAGTAAAACATCTATTACAATATCTGCACCCCTTTTTTTAGGCATAAGCGTCTCTCCTTGTGTATAAATCTCCTTCCTATCTATTATAAGACTTTAGGGGTGGTGATGTATAATTATTGTCATATGTTAACTGTGGGGTGAGGTATGATTACATACAAAGATGCAGGGGTTGATATAGAGAAGGCAGATAGGTTTGTTGAAGGTATAAAAGGATTTGTAAAATCAACCTTTAACAGAAATGTTATAACCCCCCTTGGGGGATTTGCAGGGGCTTACCTACTTGAAATAGGAAAATACAAACAACCTGTTTTAACATCTTCCACAGATGGGGTGGGAACAAAACTTAAGATTGCCCAAGCAACAGGTAAACACGACACAGTTGGTATAGACCTTGTGGCAATGTGTGTTAACGACCTTATAACAACCACATCTAAGCCCCTTTTCTTCCTTGATTACTTTGCCACAGGAAAGTTAGACACAGAGACGGCTATAGCCGTTGTAAAAGGTATAACAGAAGGTTGTAAACAGGCAGACTGCCCATTAATAGGTGGCGAAACCGCGGAGATGCCCGGAATGTATAAAGATGGTGAGTATGATTTGGCAGGTTTTTCTGTAGGTGTTGTGGAAAAGGAAAAATTGGTAGACGGTTCAAAAACAGAGGAAGGGGATATTTTAATAGGGCTACCTTCATCTGGTATCCACAGCAACGGATACTCCCTTGTTAGAAAGATAGTAGAAATAAAAGGTCTATCCTACGACCAGTATATACCTGAGTTTGGAAAGACACTTGGGGAGGAGCTTTTAACCCCTACAAAGATATATGTAAAGCCTATCCTAAAGTTAGCAGATGAAATTGAGATTAAAGGTATAGCCCACATTACAGGGGGAGGAATACCGGGGAACCTTATTAGGGTGATAAACGACGGGTTAAAAGCTGTTATACACAGGGACAGATGGGAAATACCCCCAGTTTTCAAATGGATACAGAAAGGGGGAGATGTGCCGGACGAGGAGATGTTTAAAACCTTTAATATGGGTATAGGAATGGTTGTGATAGTAAAACCTGAGGATAAGGATAAAGCTGTATCTATTCTAAAGGAAGCAGGGGAAAACCCTGTGGAGATAGGCTACCTACAAAAGGGACAAAGGTCTGTTGAAATTGTGTAAAAGTATCGTCGTCCTTGCCTCAGGGAGAGGGTCTAACTTTAAAGCCATCGCACAGGCAGTTAAAGAAGGCAAAATAAAAGCCAGTATAAAGCTGGTTATCTCCAACAAAAAAGGGGCAAATGTTTTAGATTTAGCTGAAAAGTTTGGCATACCTGCGGAGTTTGTAGACCCTTCTCTGTTCAGTTCAAGGGAGGAATACGACAGCTTTTTAGTGGAAAGGATAAAAAAGGTTAACCCAGACCTTATACTCCTTGCAGGTTATCTTAGGATACTGTCCCAGCCGTTTTTAAAGGCTTTTAAGGGAAAAATACTAAACATACACCCTTCACTTACACCTGCATTTAGGGGATTAAACGCCCAGAAACAGGCGATACAGTTTGGGGCTAAGTATTCAGGTTGCACAGTTCATTTTGTAGGTGAGGAGTTAGACTACGGTGAAGTTATTATACAGGCAGTAGTCCCTATAACCCCACAGGACACCCCTGAAACACTTTCAGAAAAGATACTTAAATGGGAACACAGAATATATCCCCAAGCTGTAAAGTGGTTCTGTGAAGACAGGATAAAGGTAAACGGCAGACAGGTTATCGTTTTAAACGCAAAATACGGCACCCTCCCCACCAACCCCCAACTGGAAGATTTTTAAGATAAAAACCCCTTTAATCTTTCTATGCCTTCTTTCATATGGTCTATATCCCTTGTGTAGGCAAATCTGAGAAACAGGTTTGTTTTGTTGTTTCCAAAGTCTATGCCGGGGGTTATAGCGGTGTGGGTTTCCTGTAGTATCCTTTTTGAAAATTGGAATGTGTCATCTGTATACCTGCTGGCATCAGCCCAGATATAAAAAGCACCTGTAGGCTTTGCAGGTATGGTAAACAACTCCTTTAGACTTGAGTATAAAAAATCCCTCCTTTCTTCAAAAATTTTTCTGTTTTTTTCCAAATGTTTGTAATCAAAAGACCCTAATGCACCATACTGGCTAATTGTAGGTGGTGATATATAAACATTTTGCAGGACTATCTCCCCTTTCCTAACCAACTCATCAGGTAGGATTATCCAACCAAGTCTAAAGCCGGGCATACAGAAGTATTTAGAAAAACCGTTTATAACAATCGCCTTTTTTGAAAAGCCAACAGCTGTGTAATCCTCTACCCCGTAGGTTAAGCCGTGGTATATCTCATCTGATATAAGGTATATTCCATTTTCTTCACAATACTGGGCAAGGGCTTGTAGGTTTTCCTTTGTGTATACATTCCCCACAGGGTTTGAAGGTGATGATATATGAACCGCTTTTATATCAGGGTAGTCTTTAAGGTGTTCAACAGTTAACTGGTAGTCTGTGGTTTCGTCTACAGGTATCATTATCGGCTGTATATCAAGTAGATGGGCAAAGTTTTTATAACAAGGATAAGACGGGTCAGGTAAGGCTATTTTATCCCCCTGATTTAAGGTTATAGAGTATGCCACTAAAAAAGCCCCAGATGTTCCTACAGTTAAGGCTATGTTTGATGGGTTTACCTCAACCTTGTATTTGTCCCAGTAGTGTTGTGCTATTCTCTCCCTTAGCTGTGGTAGTCCTAAACTTTCTGTGTAGTAATTTAACCTGTCCTTTACAGCCTTTTCTGTCATCTCCCACACAGCAGGGGGAGGTTGTAGGTCAGGTTCACCTATCTCAAAATGGATAGCATCTGGATACTTTGAGGCTTCTGCCACAATATCCATAACGATAAACGGTTTTATATCCTTTAACCTGTCCATACTTACATACCTTTAAACCTGTTTACTGAAAAATGCTGGAGATATGGGCTTTCCACACCTTTTAAAATAAGGTCTGCCATTACTTTGGCTGTTATCGGGGCAAGGAGTATACCGTTTCTGTGGTGTCCACTTGCTATAAATACCCCTTCCCTGTCTGTTTTCCCTAAAACAGGTAGTAGGTCTGGTGTGGCAGGTCTGTATCCATACCATATTTCCTGCACCTTCCTGTGGGCAAGTGGTGGCATTGTTTCCTTTAGACCTGAGGAAAGCTGTAGTAATCCTTCAGGGGTGTTCCCCTCTGTAAAACCTACCAGTTCCTCTGTAGCCCCTATAACCATTCTACTGTAATCCTTCCTTGGTATGAGGTATGCCTTACTTCCAAAAAATACAGTATCTATATCAGATGGGTCTATGTCTACTGCCATCATTTGACCTTTCATAGGGTATACCTTGGCGTCTAAAAGGTAGCTACTCCACGCACCGGCAGACACAATACAGTAATCCCCTTGTAATATACCCCTGTTTGTTTCCACACCTTCAAAGCTGTCTTCACCTAAGATTTTTAACGCTGTTGTATTTTCTAAGACTTTAGCCCCCAGCTGTTTAACAGATTTTGTAAGGCTTTCCATAAGTAATCTGTTGTCAACCTGTCCGTCCTCTGGGTAGAAAACACCACCAACTATAGACTTTCCTATATGGGGATACTTTTTTTCTAATTTTGACCTGTCCCACCACTCACCGGGCAGACCAACCTCTTTATACATCTCCATATTTTTCTGTAGTTCCCCAGCCTCTTCATAGCTGTAAGCTGGGCAGAGTATTCCACAGTCCCAGTAGCTAACCTCTGTTCCTGTTTCCTTTTCCAACTCCTCCACAAATTGGGGATACATATCCCTACTTTGTATACAGAAATCAAAAAACAGGTCAGGTTTAAGCCCTTCTGATTGGGGGGCTAACATACCACCGGCAGTCCAAGATGCCCCTTTTCCAATGGTGTCCTTTTCAAGTATTGTTATTTTATGACCAGCTTTTAAAAGTTCCCTTGCTATAGATAGACCGATAATACCACCACCTACTATTATCCCTTCCATACCTTTCTCCTAAAAGGTTATCTTCATTCCGTCGTAAGCTGATACAACAGGTATACCAACCTTTCTGGACAGCTTTGTGGCTATCTTCTGTGGGTCTGATTTTAACATTGCCACACTAAAATGTGTAAGGACAGCCTTTTTAGGTTTGTATCTGTTTATCATCTTTTCCACATCAGGGACAGACAGGTGGTAGTATCCCTCCTTAGGTTCAGGGAAGGTTGTGTTAAAAATCATAATATCTGCCCCTTCTGTATACCCTTCAAGCATTCCCTCAAAAAATTTTCCACAGGGAACATAGGAAACCACCTTTCCATCGTGGTGGAATTCCACCCCTATAGTTTCAGCCCCTTTGTGTAGATGTTTTACAGTTCCCTTTATTTTTATACCTTGGTAATCTGTTTCCCAGTTAGGTTTAAGATACTGTATCTGGGAAAGTCCCTTCCGTAGGTATTTCAGCAGTATAGGGTCTTCCCCGTCTACCACATCTTCAGGGGCTACAAGTAGACCAAGTGGTTTTTTTGTGCTTTCTGTAGAGGCTTCTATAACTGCGTTAAGGTCGTTTGAGTGGTCTAAATGTCTGTGGGACACTACAATTACATCTATATCCTTTGTGTCCAGTCCCCTTTCGTATATCCTTATCAGGCTACCGGGTCCCGGGTCTATTAGAATATTTTCACCACCTATATTAAGCCAGATACCACCTGAGTGTCTCAGCTGGCGGAATACAACAACCCTACCTCCACCTGTCCCAAGGAACACAATACTGTTTTTTAGCAAAGCAACCTGCCTCCTTCCACAGGAATACAAGCCCCTGTTGTAAATTCTGTTTCCACTAAATATTTTACAGCTTTATACACTTCTTTTTCCCCTGCCCATTTTTTTAAAACAGTTTTTTGTAGAGGGGTTTCCAAATCGTCCAACTCTGGGTGTGGCACTATTGGACCCGGCATAACACAGTTTACCAGAACATATGGGGCTAACTCCTTTGCAAGGGCTTTTGTTAAGGTTATTAAAGCCCCTTTAGACACAGAGTAAGGGGTAAACCCTTTGTAAGGTAGTATCCCTGCGTAGTCTGATATATTAACAATTCTACCTGCTTTGTTTTTATACATAACCTTACCTAATATCTGGGACAGGATATAAGGGGCTTTCAGATGTATAGCCATAAAGCGGTCTAAATCTGATGTATCACCGCTAAAGAAGTCTGTAGGGTGGTAGATAGAGGCGTTATTTATTAAAATATCCACCTTACCGCACAGCTTTAATGCCTTTTCCCCAAGGGCTTTCACCTGTTCTTCATCAAAAAGGTTTGCTTTAACTGTAAAAACATTAACCCCTAAAGCCTCAACCTCCCTTTTCAGGGAAAGGGCATCGTCCTCAGATGTGTTGTAATGGATTATTATATCTGCCCCATCTTTTGCAAAACCTAAAACAAGGGCTTTCCCTATCCTTTTAGCCCCACCTGTAATTAAGACAGTTTTCCCCTTTATATCCACAGTGAAAATCCAAATCTGCCGAAAATTTGTATATAATTAAAAATTTAACCACTGGTAGAGGGAGTTTCTATGCTTTCGGACATATTCGGACTGGATAAAAAGGAGAAGTTTTTAATAATACTTAACCTTATGAGAAACCAAGATGTGGTAGGAATACTGTATGGAAAGGAAGGTATCGGCAAAAAGTTTATCCTAAAAAAGATACTTAAAAATATAGCAGGCAACAACGATAAGGTTGTTTTTTTAGACAGTGGCGAAAACTGGTATGTAGACCTTTTAACCCAGCTTGGCTTAGATGTGGACGAACATATAACTAAAGAGGATTTCTTAGTCCAGTTTGTTAACTTTTTAGAGAAACACCCGGGAAGGGTATTTATTATCTTTGATAACGGTCAGAACCTTTCTACAAAAAATATACAGGAGATAGTCCAGCTACTTGGTTTTAAGGACAAGGTATCTGTTGTTATTGTTGGCACAGAGGAGTTAAAGGAGAAGTTAAACCCATTTAAGTTAGGAAAGGTTGAGGCTTCTATGAACTTTATCTTTGAGGTTAAAACCCCTGAGTTTGACGAGTTTAGCAGATACATAAAGTATAAGTATGGGAACAAGGTTGATAAAAAAGCTGTAAGGAAGCTGTATAAACTTACTGAAGGTTCCTTTAAAGACGCAAACGATATTATCAAAAGTGTAGGTAAATTCCCTGTTTACGAAAGGGATATAGGGGAGGGTAGTAATGTAAGTTTTATCCTACCGTTTGTAGGTGTAGCCGTTGCTGTAGGTATTGGAGTAGTATCCTATATATACCTTTTCCCTAAAGAAGAAAACAAAAATGAAGACCAGACAGCCTCTATAGACCAGCAACAGGTTGAGATAATAGACAAAAAGCTACCTGAGGAAGGGGTTGTTATCCAAGAACCTATAATAGAAGAGACCATAAGGGAAGAGGATATTTACCTTGAGAATGTGGACAATCAGGTTAAAAAGGCTGTTGAAAATGTGGTAAACAAACCTGTAGAAGAACATAAACAGGAGAAGGAAAAAACACCAGAGGAGACAAAAACACAACCTCCAGTGGAGAAGGAAGTAGCCCAGAACAAACCACAAACGGAAGAAAAAAAGGAAAATACCACTGTAAAGCCTGAAACCAAACAGGTTGCAAAGAAAGAAACTACAGAAAAACCGAAAAACACAGCCAGTCAGCCTGAAACAAAGGATTACTCACAGTATAAGTATGTTATACATATAGCTTCCTTTAAAAACAGAAACAGTGCAGAAAGTCTAAAGAAAAGGCTTGAAAAATTCCTTAAAAATGATGTTAGGATTATACCCGGTAAAAACGGGGCAAACACCGTAATAGTTTACGCAAGGGACAGAAAAGAGGCTGAAAGTATCGCCAGTTTTGTTAAAAAGTGGGGATACAGACCTTGGATTGTTAAACGGAAATCTGAGTAAACACCTCCTCTGCGTGGAAGGAACTTCTTACCAATGCCCCGGAGAAAACCGCCTTAAAACCAAGGGAGTATCCAATCTCCTCTAACTTTTTAAACTCCTGTGGGGTGTAGTATTTTTTTACAGGGTGGTGGTTTTTTGAAGGTTGGAGATACTGTCCAACGGTTAACACCTCACAGTTAACCTCCCTTAAATCTTCCATTACAGAGACAATCTCTTCTAAAGTTTCACCAAGTCCTACCATTATCCCAGACTTTGACACAATCCCACTGTCAAACAGTTTTATATGATTTATAACCTCCAAAGACCTGTTGTAATCCCCCCTATGCCTTACAACAGGGAACAGTGAAGGGACAGTTTCTATATTGTGGTTTATAACATCAGGTTTTGAGGAAACGACTGTCCTTAAGGCGTTTAAATCCCCTAAAAAATCTGGTATAAGGACTTCCACTTTACAGTCTGGGTTTTCCTCCCTTACAGCTTGGACAACCTTTGCAAAATGGCTTGCCCCACCATCAGGTAGGTCGTCCCTGTTTACAGATGTGATAACAACATACCTTAAGGAAAGTTCCTTTACAACCTTTGCTATAGAGTAAGGTTCATTTTCATCAAGGGGTAGTGGTCTGTCGTGGGAAACATTACAGTATCCACAACTACGGGTGCATCTATCACCCATAATCATAAATGTAGCTGTCTTTCTGGAAAAACAGTCCCCAATATTTGGACAGAAAGCCTCCTCACAAACGGTGTGAAGTTTATGCTTTCTAAGTATAGATTTTATCTTTCCTACCTCAGCTGAAAGGAAACTTTTAACCTTCGGCTTCTTAGTCTGCATATACTTCTGTTCCCCGTTTTACTTTTTTATAACCTTTAATAACTCTTCTTTTATCTGGTTTATCTTTTTTTCGTCTGTTATCTTCTTTTTGTCCTTTGTTCTAACATAGAAGGCGTCCCTAATCCTTTCCCCCTGTGTTATAACCTTGACTATATGGACATACAAATC
>JAADEV010000002.1 GCA_013153295.1 Aquificota bacterium
CTTTTTAAAGAAGCACAGAAATACTTAGTAGGAGGGGTAAACTCACCTGTAAGGGCTTTTAAATCTATTGGGACAACACCACTTTTTATACAAAAGGGAAAAGGTAGTAAAGTTTGGGATGTTGATGGAAACCAGTATATAGATTACGTCCTTTCTTGGGGACCACTTATCCTTGGACACGCAAACGACCAGATAATAAATGCCATAAAAGAGGTATCAAACTACGGAACAAGTTTCGGTGCCCCTACAGAGTTGGAAGTGGAGATGGCAAAGGCAGTTGTTGACGCTGTCCCATCTGTGGAAATGGTAAGGTTTGTAAACTCTGGAACAGAGGCAACGATGTCAGCTATCAGGCTGGCAAGGGGATATACAGGTAAGAAGAAAATAATAAAGTTTGAAGGTTGCTACCACGGACACGGGGACGCCCTGTTAGTATCTGCAGGTTCAGGGGTGGCAACTTTAGGAATACCGGGAACACCGGGTATACCTGAAGAACTGGCAAAACTTACGATAGTCCTACCTTACAACGATATAGAAGCAGTAGAAGAGGCATTTAGAAAACACGGTGATGATATTGCCTGTGTGATAATAGAACCTGTGGCAGGTAATATGGGTGTTGTAGCCCCACCTTTAGAGTATCACCAGAGACTTAGGGAGATAACAGAAGAGTATGGGGCTTTACTTATATGGGACGAGGTTATGACCGGTTTCAGGCTTGCCCTTGGAGGGGCACAGGAGCTTTACGGTATACAACCAGACCTTACAACAATGGGCAAAGTGATAGGGGCTGGTTTACCTGTGGGAGCCTACGGCGGAAAAAGGGAGATAATGTCCTATGTTGCCCCTGAGGGACCTGTTTACCAAGCTGGAACATTATCAGGGAACCCTCTGGCAATGGCGGCAGGACTACGCCAGCTACAGATACTAAAAGAGAAAAATCCATACCCACAACTTGATGAGAAAGGTAAAAAACTACAGGAAGGAATGGAATACCTAATTAACAAATACGGTATAAAGGCTACAGTAAACAGGGTAGGTTCTATGATAACAATGTTCTTTACAGATAAACCTGTTAAAAACTTCCAAGATGCAAAATCCTCAGACCTGAATATATTTAATAAATTCTTCCTTTCACTACTTGAAAAAGGGGTTTATATAGCACCTTCCCAGTTTGAGGCATCTTTCCTAAGCACAGCCCACAGTGATGGGGATATAGATGAAACATTAAACAAAATAGAGGAAGCATTTAAAGAGCTTTAAAAATGAAGAAGTTTTTAGCACCTTTAATCTTTCTAATAGGTTTTTATACTGTTTCCTTCGGGGAAAGTGGGTATGTAAAAATAACCAATGAGATGATTTACCAGAAACTTATAGAGATAGAGAAGAGGCAGGCAGTATTTGAGGAAAAGTTTGAGCAGATAGACAAAAGATTTGAACAGATTAACAAAAGGATAGATGACCTTAGGGAAGATATGAACAAACGCTTTGAACTGGTAGACAAACGCTTTGAGGAGATAAACAAAAGATTTGAACAGATAGATAAAAGATTTGAAGATATGTTTACATTTTTATGGATAATAACAGGGATATTTACAACCTTAACACTTGGGGTTATAGGGTTTGCCTTCTGGGATAGGAGGACGATTATCAAAAAAGCAAAAGAGGAAACGATAGAGGAGATAGAAAAGGAAGGTAGACTTAAAGACCTTATAGAGGCTTTAAGGGAGCTTGCCAAAAAAGACCCAGAACTGGCTAAAATACTAAAGAACTACAATTTACTGTAAAGGAGGTAGTATGGAAGAAAATAAAAACAACCAGCAAAAAACAGGAAAATCCCCGATACAGGAAAGGGTTGATAGCTGGATAGAGGCTTGGAACTCTAAAGATTTGGAAAAAATTTTGGAAAACTACGCAGAAACAGGGGAGCTTTACGACCCTAAAATAAAAGAGGTTTTCCCTGACACATACATACTAACAGGTAAGGAAAACCTAAAAAAATACTTTGAAGTTATACTTAAAGTATTCCCAAAGCTAAAGATAAAACCCCTTGGGCTGTGGATAAAGGGACATTTGGCACTTTTAGAGTATTACATATATGTTGATGAAACATCAAAAATAGATGTGGTATCAAAGTTTTACCTTAACAAACAAAACCTGATACAGGGGCATTTTGTATACTACGGATTAAGCTACAAAGAAACAGAGGAGAACAAAGGGGACAGCAACTAAGATGAAATGTCCTAACTGTGGTTCCTTAAATGATAAAGTGGTAGATACAAGGCAGTCTAAAGACGGAACTGTAATAAGAAGGAGGAGGGAGTGTTTAGACTGTGGTTTTAGGTTCACCACCTACGAAAGGTATGAAGAGGAAAAGATAGTAGTTAAAAAGAAAAACGGTTCAACGGAGCCTTTCCAAAAGGAGAAAATAATAAGGGGTATAAAATTAGCCTCAAAGAAAAGACCTATAACAGATAAACAGATAGTTAACATAGCAGATGAGATAGAGAAATACCTACTTGAAGAGGGTAAATTAGTTGTAGACAGTAGTGAGATAGGGGATTTAGTCCAAGAAAGGCTGAAAAAACTGGATATAGTAGCGTTTGTAAGGTTTGCTTCCGTTTACAACGAGTTTAAAGATGAAAAAGATTTTGAGAATGTGTTAAAGAAAAACAAAGAAGACAAACATTAAAGTGTTTTTACTACTTTTACTTCTTCTGTTTTTCCCTGTATACGGAGAATACTCCCATATACCCCCCTTTTTACAAAAAGACGGGGGGAAACCTAACCTTATCATTGCTGTAGATTTTTCACAGGCAGTTTTAACCCCTGTTTACCATCAAGCAGAAGGGGAAGTGGAATACAACAAAGACAAAGATTACTACGGATACTTTAACACTAACAGTTGCTACAGATACAACACAGAGGAAAAATACTGGTATAAAGATAACTGTGATTGTGGGGACAGTAGAATAGGGAAGGAAGGGTGTGTAAATGGGAACTTCCTAAACTACATCTCCTCTACAAAGGTAGACCACATTTATAAAGCACTAATAGGGGGTAAAGGGGAGTGTGGGACAGACGGCTGTATACTTACCCCACTTACAGAAAACAGGGAATACACAATTACAGAAACTAAATCAAACTGCCGGTTTAAAGTAGAGGGAAAAGATTACAAACAGTATATAACAGCATTAGACAACGGGGATAAAAGCTGTATTATCGGTAAGTTTGAAAGTATACCCTTCCGCCTAAAGGTGGAAAATCAGCCACAGGGTTTAGCCTACAACTTAGCTAACAGCTATAACATCACCGTTTTTACCTTTAACAGTGAAGAAGCAGGCAAAATTGTTTATGCTTACCATCAGCAGGATATAAACCAGCTTGTAAAATCACTCCAAAGTATCACGCCACAGGGGAAAAGCTACCAAGGGGAAGCCCTTTACGAGGTAATGGATTTTTTAACACAAAAGGATAACCACCCCTACCAGACAAACAGCGGTTATGTAGATGGGGATAACATAGGAAGTGAAAAAGACCCTTTTTTTAACGCCGAAACAAACAGCCTATCAAGATGTAAAAGAACAACTATCCTACTAATAACAGCAACCTACTGGGAGGGGGATTTAGACCCTTCATACACAGCTTACAAACTACACACACAGGATTTAAGGGCTGACCTACCTGAAAAACAGGTTGCAGATGTTTATACATTAACATTTAACAGGGATATACAGGCTGTTAACTCTGGGACGGCTACAGCAGTAGCAGGTAGCTTTACAGATATAGATGGGGATAACATACCCTTTTCCGTTCCTGTTAACAGAGACAGTAAGCAGGTAAACTTCCCTGTAGAAAGCTGTATACTCGGTGTAGATTACAAAGACAGCTGTAAGGAATGGGACAAAGATGGAGATGGCTACCCTGAAAGGTTTATAAATGTAAAAGACGGCTACACCCTAAAAACAGGTATACAAAAGGTTGTATCATCTGTAGATTACCACTGTGGAGATTACACATACCTTGGGGGCGTAGGGCTTGCTGGAACAGGACAGGAGCTATTTACCAACGGGTATGTATTAAATCAAACGGTATACACACCTTTAAAGTTAGGGGTTCAGTGGGCTGGGCAGATTTTCGGATACTGGTATTACATAGGGAACAACACCATAAGGGAGGATACAAACAGGGATTGGACACTTAACCCTACAAACGATTATATACTTCAGTTTAACTGGTTAGATGGTAAGCCTAAGATTGATATATACACCGTTAACAGTAGTGGTGAGGCGGACAGCCTAAAGGGAAGTGTAAACAGCTTTGAAGAAACAGCCTACCTGTTTGATACAGGGGAGAAACTGTTAAAAAGAAGTCCTGACACCAGAAAGGTCTACACAGCTGTGTGCAACAAAGGTGTAAGCTGTATGGTATCTTTTGATAAAAACCTACCTGAAACGGTAAACCTGAAAGATGGGGACACACAGTTAAATATGCCACTTTTCGGCTTTAATGAAACCTGTTTAAAGGACTGCCGTATATACAACCTACCGTTTAACAGCATTTTAGACAGTTTACAGTCCTGTGTATACAATAGGGACAGTGTTGTTGATTACATAAGGGGAAAAGACAAAACAGGATACAGGATAAGGGAGATTAACGGTAGTGTGTGGAAGTTAGGAGACAGCCTATACTCAGCCCCTCAGGTTATAAGATACTTAGACGGTAGTTCATACATAGCAGTTGGAAGTAATGACGGAATGCTACATATATTCTCTTTACAGAAGATAGAGGATAAAACAGATGGTAGTGGTGTTTTATCAGTTGAAGGGGAAAATTTAGGGGAGGAGCTATGGGCTTTTATACCAAGGAACGCCTTACCATACCTACAGTTTCTAACAGACCCTTTATACAAACATACATACTACACAGACCTACAGCCATTTGTGTTTACAACAGCAGAAGGGAGGGTTATTTTAATCGGGGGAATGGGCTTTGGAGGGGGAAGTTTAGATACACCACCACCGCCTTGGGCTTGTATACCTGAGGTGTATAAAAAACTAAAGGAAAACTGCCTTAGCTGTGTATCAGATGGCTTTTTAGACAACAGTCAGGTTTGTAGCCAGATACCTTACAGTGATAACTACAACTCCTGTTATGGATACTCATCTTACTTTGCGTTGGATATAACAGATATAAACAACCCTGTATTCCTTTGGGAGTTTTCCCACCCTTACCTTGGTTTTACAAACTCAGGTGTTGCAGTTGTCCAAAAAAAGGACAAAACATACATTGTTATTGGAAGTGGTGCTACCACATACACAGGGGATACAAACCAGAAACTAAGGCTTTTTGTAATAAACTTAGACGGTTCTAATCTGGATAATCCTTACATAATAACAACACATCTGGATAACGCCTTTGCAAGTAGGCTTTTTACGAAGGGGCTGGATTTTGATGGGAATGGGACAACAGATTACATTTTTTTAGGCTACAGTAGAAAAACAGTGGAAGGGTGGAAAGGTGGAGTATTAGCCTTAAACACCACAGGGGATAGCCCTTCCTACTGGGATTACACAGTTTATCTACAGGACAGTATACCCCCAGTTGTCTCAAAGATAGAAACAGCTGACTGTTTCGGCAAAAAGTATATATACTTTGGGACAGGTAGATGGTTTACAAAAACGGAGAACAACCTACCACAGACACCTAACAGGTTGTATGGTATACCTTTATCCTGTGATGGTGAAAGGTGTGTTTTGTCCCAAACCCAAACAGGCGACCCTGAAAAAGCCTGCAACCCAACAACCCCTTTAGGGTGGTATATAGACTTACAGCTACAAGACGGGGATTATCTAAAGGAAAGGGTTATAGCAGACCCTACTGTAGGGGATTATGGAGTTGTGCTGTTTGTGTCCACAAAGCCTACAGGGGACAGCTGTGGTATAGGTGGTGTATCACGGTTATGGGCTTTAAACTGTGCCACAGGTGGTTCTATATACCAACAGTGTGATTACTACCATATAGATATAAACAGGGTGAAAGGGAAGGTAATACTTCCACTAACAGCAGGTAAAGGCAACATACTGGAGATAAAGGGTATAGACAGGTCTACAGGCTGGTTGGCAGGTGTTCCACTTCCAATACCACCCCAAACTGTAAACACCACAAAGGTAAGAAAGGGAAAGGTTATCCTCTGGCTGGAAAAATAACCCCTAAAAATGTATCATTCTTTACAACTATTTGGGAAGAGGGCTTAGGTATGAATATAAAGGAGTTTAAAAAGGCTTTAAAAAACAAACGGCGTATACTTGCAGAAAGATTTGGAACATCTCCAGAATTCTGGCTTGAACTACAAATGAATTACGATATTGCTACTATGAAGAACCACTAAGGAGGGCAAAATGGAAAAGAAGCAGAATATAAATAAGTTAGTGGAAGCGATACCACTTTATATAGCATTTGTTATACTTGTTGCTGTTGTGGTTATGTTTTTTAAACCATTTGAAATAATAGAAAGTGGTTATGTTGGAGTAAAATCAACACTTGGTAAGTATGACAACCAAGAGCTACCACCGGGTATGCATTTTAAAATACCAGTAATACAAAAGATTATCCCCGTTGATGTTAAAGTCCACACAATAAACTACCGTGGGGACAGGGATTTACCAGATAGGGAAGGGGTTATAGAAAAACCATCTATAAATGTCCTTGATGAAAGGGGATTACCTGTAAAAATAGAGCTTACAGCCCAGTATAGAATAGTCCCAGACCAAGCCTCAGAGCTACTCCAAGAATGGGGTAAAAACTGGGAGGACAAACTGGTAAACCCTACAATAAGAGATGTGGTTAGAGATGTTATTGGACAGTATCCAGCTGAAAAACTACCTGTTAAAAGACAGGAAATAGCAGTAAAAATAGAAAATGCCATAAAAGAGACAATGAAAAAAACATCAAAGGGTAAAGTTGAGGTTATAGGCGTCCAGATGAGGGATATAAAACTACCGCCAAGAATAGCCAAAAAGATAGAAGAAGTCCAGATAGCAAAACAAGAAGCTGAAAAGATGAAGTATGTTGAGGAAAAAGCAAAAAAAGAGCAGGAAGTAAGGAAGATAAAAGCAGAAACAGAAAAGATGGAAAAGGTAATAAGGGCTGAGGCAGAGGCAGAAAGGAAGATAAAAGAGGCTGAAGGTAGGGCAAAGGCGAAAATACTTGAAGCTGAAGCTACAGCAAAGGCTAATAAGCTAATAAGCCAGTCTGTAGACAAAAGTGTTTTAAAATGGAAAGAGCTACAGGTTCAAGAAAAGATGATGGAAGCGATAAAAGAAAACAAAAATAACAATATATTCCTAAACGCACCACAGGGAAATATGCATTACTGGTTAGACAAAAAATAGCCTTTCGGAGAAAAAGATGAAGATTATAGATAAACTAAAAAACACAGAAAGAAGCATATCCCTTGAGTTCTTCCCCCCAAAAACAGTAGAAGGGGAAGAAAAGCTAATAAACACTATCCAACAGTTAAAAGCTGTAAATCCAGCATTTGTATCAATAACCTATGGGGCAGGGGGTAGCACAAGGGACAGGACAATTAGAACAGTCCTAAAGGTTCATAAAGAAACAGACCTTACTGTAATGGCACACCAAACCTGTATAGGACATACACAGGAACAGATAACACAGATACTTGAAACATACAAAAACAACGGTATACAGAACATTTTAGCCCTAAGGGGGGATATTCCGCAGGATTTAGGGGAAGGGGATATACAGTCAGGGTGTAAGTATGCCTCAGACCTTGTGGAGCTTATTAGAGAAAGATTTGGGGATTACTTCTGCATCGGGGTTGCAACATACCCGGAAGGACACCCTGAAAGCCCAGATTTAGACACAGATATAAAACACTTTAAAGAAAAAGTAGAAAAAGGTGGAGAGTTTGCTATAACACAGATGTTTTTTGATAACAGCTACTTTTACAGATTTATGGAAAAGGTAGAAAAGGAAGGTATAAATATACCAATAATACCCGGAATAATGCCTATAACAAACTTTGAACAGATAAGTAGATTTGCAAAAATGTGTGGGGCTACAATACCTGACAAATTAGCACAGCTTTTTGCAGAGGCAAAGGACAAAACAGATATGGAAAAGATAGGTATTGAGTTTGCGATAAACCAGTGTATAGACCTACTTAAGAACGGCGTGAAGGGATTACACTTTTACACCTTAAACAAGGCTGAACCTACTTTAAAGATTTATCAAGGGATTAAAGGTTATCTATAGGAAAAACCCCCTCAGGAAGGGGGCTTGTTTACTACATAGTTAAATCAAGTATCTTTCCAGCTCTCTCTATATCCTCTGAAGAAGGCTTTCTGCTGTCTGGGGATATTTCTTTAATTAGGTTTGCCAGAATGTATATTAAAGCACCTACTATCTCAGGTAGTTTTTTCTCCAACTCCACTTCCAGAGGATACTTTAAAGGTGGCATTGTGGCTAAAAAGTTTAGTATATCCTCAACTGCCAGCTCTTCCTCAAGTTTTTTAAACTTTTGGATAGTTTCAAGGAAACCTTTTGTTAAAGGCACATCTGATTCCCAAATTACTTCCCTGTTGTTGTAGCTGGCGTTCCTTTCCCCTATTAGAAGAAGGTCGTAAAGTTTTTTCTCAACAATATCTGTTATCTCCTTGGCTTTGTTTTTGTCAATATCCAGACTTGCCGCCTTCCTCATAAGGATTTCCAGCTTTGCAACACCTACAACTGCCATAATCTAACCTCCTTTATTTATGTGATTTTCTTTGCAAACTGTATAAAGGAAACCCTCGCAAGCTGTTCCAGTCCCCACACGAAGAAGGATACAGTTGCCGCACCCCAGAAAACACCTTCCACATACTTTCCTATAACAAACTCCCCAAGTAAATTAAACTTTGCAAGTAGTGTAAACACCATCAGCAAAATAAAAAGCCCATAATAAGTATAACGGTAGTAGTCATACTCTTTAAAGAGTATCATAATCAGACCCTTTATGGATAGTCCCTTTAGATGTTCCTCAGGGTAGTATGTTCGTTGGGATATTCTGTCTGTAAGCCTTTGTATACATACCTGTTGGTCTAAGGATAACTTTTCCATCTGTTCTAAGAAGTAAACTATCCAGCCGTAGCCAAAAAGTAGCCTGTTTGCCAGTAGTAGAAATGAGAAAAAGCCAAGGAGATACGAAAACTCTATGGAGGTGGCTTTTAGAAAGATAAATGTTAAACCAAATAAAAGAAGGGCTACTAAAAATGCAAAGGCTATCCAGAATACCCACCACGCCAGCCTTTCAAGGTTTAATCCCATTACTTAGCCTCCTTGGTGTGTTCGTAGCCGTGTTTTACTATGTATCTATCTGGGGAAAGTGGGTGGATATACTCAAGCTCCACATTTACCACATCACCTACCTTTAACTCCTGTGTGTCCTTCTTTAGTTTTATAACAACAGTGGTTATTGTTAAAGGCGGTAGTGGTATATCCACAGGTATGTTCTGCATACTGTAGCCCTTCTCTGTTGTCTCTTTACCCGGTTTGAATACAAAGGACTGTCTTTTTATATTCAGCGGAACTGTTCCCGGGTTAAAGACTGAGAAAACGATGGCGTGGATAGGTTTATCGTATAGGGCTTTTACAACAATAGGGGAGGCGGGGATTTTCCCCACTGCCTCCATAGTTTTGTTGTAGGTTAGATAACTTCCTATTCCCCACCCAAGTAGAATTCCAACAACCGCTACCACAAAGAATACTGTAATTCGGTTCATCTACCAACGCCTCCTACTTAGTCTGGGTGGCTTTTTCTTTCATCTCTTCAATGCTTCTAAAGAGTTTCTTAAAGCTCTCTTTCTTACCTGTTTTGTTTTTAATCTGTTCCTCAAGTTTTTCTATCTGCTCTATAAGAGGCTTGATTTCTTCCTCTGTTCTAACATAGCCAAGGACTTTTGCCAGTTTAATCTGTCTTTTTGCCTCTTCAAGTAGCTGTAGGGCTGTTTTTGGGTCTTTTTCAAAGACTTTAGACGCATCTTCCACGAGAAGTGATGCTATAGCCAGTGGTTTTGGGATAATTGTTGTATCTATCTCTATAAGCCCAAGGGCTACCTGTAGCTGGGCTATAGCGTCTTTTACTTTGTTTTCCTGTAGGAATTTGTCAGCAAGGACAACAGCTTCCCTAAACAGCTTTATAGGTAGGTATACAGTTTCTATTACTATCTCGTCCCTAAGTGAGTTAAGTATAAATCTGGCTGTTATAAAGTCGTTTTCATTAACAGCTTTTTTTGCTTCCTTTGCCAGTCTTTCAGCTTCCTTTAGGTCTGTTATACCTGATACCTCAATAACCCTAACTTCTATAGGTAGTCTTTCCAGCTTTCCTTTGTATTCCTTCTCAAGCTCTGCCACTTCCTTTTTTAACTCTGCAAGTAGTTTTTTAGCTTCATCTACCTTTCCGTGTGTAAGTAGGAATAGAACCTGTCCACCTTTTGCGTAAGCCTCAACTGCTTTTTTAATAACCTTGTCTATCTGCTGTTCCTTTACCTTCTGTGTAGACCTTTTTCCAGAACTGTCTATTAGGTTTTGGGCTGTTTTCTGCTTATCCTCTGCAAAGGATAAACCTGCTACCAGTAGTAGTGATAGTAGGACTGATAATACTTTGTTCATTACTTCACCTCCTTGTTTTTTTCTTCCTGTTCCTTTAGTAGTTTAATAGCTTCCTCTTTGGTGATTTCCACCATTAAGTTCCCAACCCTCCAGTAAACCCTCCTATCCTGCGGTAAGGACTGTAAAAATTGGATTATCTGCTGTTTATCCATCTTTTCCCCTACCTTTGTTTTACTTAGAGGCTTTTCCCTCTTCCTGTCCCAGCTCCCTTGTTTTTTGTAGTAGCTCCTCTGTTTTTTGGTATGCCTCTGCTATAGCCTGTTCAAGTGTTGTTCTAAGGGTTTGTAATGTGGTTATCTCCTTGGCTATATACTTGAGGGCTTCCTCCGCTGTAAGCTCTGCAGATATTCCAGAACCTATGCTTACCACAACCCTGTCAGGGTCTTCTATCTTTGCCTCTATCTGTGCGCCAGCTCCAATGGGTATCAGTATGTTTTTACCTTTACCAAGGTCTTTAAGGTTGTTAATTGTCTGTATCACCGCCCTGTATGTGGCTATACTTTCGTCAATAACGGCTATTTCTGCCCTTAATGCCTCTATTTGGGCGATATAACCTCTAAGCTCTTTGTTCAGCTCCTCCATTGTGATTTTTGGTTTTTGCTCCTTCTTTGCCATCTTCACCACCTCCTTTATTTGATTTTTATATTTACCCAGCCTGTTGTTTCTTTCCTACGGGGGATATAAAGGATATACCTTGGTCTAATGTCTATGTGTAGCTTTTTTATCAGATACTCCCTTACCTCCTTTATCCTCCAGAAGAAAAGTAAATCCCCTTTAAAGGATACCCCTGTCCACATTCCTATCCGTAGGGGCATATCCCACTTTTTTACCTCGTTCATTAAAGGCTCATAAAACAGCTTTGCAAGGTAATGTTCCTTTAAGAATGAGTGTTCTATCCTTAGAAGGGCTTCCACATAGGAGTGGCATACTGCCTTTAGCTTTTCTATATGTGGGGATTGGATATTTATATCCACACTGCCGAAGAATGCCTCTGTTTTAAAGCCGTCTGTGTCTATCCATTCCCTAAGGTCAAAAACCTCTACATACTCCTGTTTTATACTTTCCTGTGGTAGGTATACCTTTTCCGGTAGTTGAAGGTCGTCAAGTATAGGGTATTTGTCTAAAACGATTTGTTTAACTGTTTCTGAAACCTCCTCTATCCTTACCCCCTCTGATAGTAGGTATTTTTTTATCCTGTTCTCTATCTCTTTGTCCTTCTTTGTGTAGTAGAAGATTACCGCCGAGGTGATAGCCTCAAGGAAGGTTTCCTTTGGTAGATAGGGCTTCCCGTTGTCCCGTGGAAAGCCTTCTTTACTGTATATTACAGGGGAGTATGTTAACATTTCCATTTTTTGTTTCTCCCTAAACCTTATTTAAATGCGGCTAAAAGTTTATCAGCCTTTTCTGCTATGTCAATATCAAAAAGGGCTATTGTTGGCAGTAGCCAAGATACCCTAAATCTGGCGTCCCCATCTTTGTTTTCTCCCCAGTATGAGAGGGCTACCCTACCAAAGCCTGCCTCTTTTTCAAGGTCTTTAGCCCCCCTTAAAAATCTCCTTGCCACATTTGGTAGTTGTTCGTATGGGACTGGTTTCCCTTCCTGTCCCCTTTGTTTCACAAGCTCTATAGCTGTTCCCACATTTCTCATTGCTTCAATAAGGTTGTGTAGCTTGTGTTTTTTGAAGTATGCAAGTAGTATTGAACCTGCTGGTACCCTAAGTATCTCTATATTGCTGTCCCCTTCCCTAAGCTCTCCTATCAGGTAAGCCCTTCCATTAAACATCTCAATGTGGGCAAAAATCTTTTTGTTTTTCGGTAGCTCGTGGATTATCTCTTCAACTTCGTAGTCAACTTCGTCCTCTGTATACTTGTCCCCAACTTCCCTTTTCCCTGCCTCTGCTGTAAAGTAGGTGGATACACCGTCCTTTTTCCCAAGCAACAGGTCAAATCCCCATCTTTTTAGGGATTTAAGTTTAAACTGTCTTTCTTTTTCAGGCTGTCCAAGTGTCTCAAACACCAGCGTGTTAATAGCCTGTAGCTCCCTCAGTTGTAAAATGTCCATCTCCCTAACCTCACTGTTTAGTTTTTTAAAAATATATTGCCAGATACAGTTCCCGCAAGATTTTTATAAAAACACCTATCAAGTTTATTTAGCAAGTATCACTAAAGGTTGAGGGTTTAGGTAAAAAATCTCTGTAATGGAATGGGTAAATAGGGTAGGTAAGATACATTCTTTTAAGAATTTTAAGAAAATATCTTTTTAATGTCTATTTTTATTTTGCAGTGGCAGGTGTCTATCTCTAAAGTGCCTTCGTCTCCGTCAAAGAATTTTTCATACTTTTTGTTTTGTAGTTTAAAGCCTCTTACCTTCTGAATGTCCGGATATACGAGTATGTAGTAGTCCACACCCTCCCTTTCGTAAAGCTCAAACTTTATTTTTTCATCTTTTATCGCTGTTGATTTTGATACAACTTCAAAGACAGCTTTCGGCGGTGTTTTTATGTGTTCAGGGACTTCTTTACACAAAACGGAAACGTCAGGTCTTACTACTGTTTCCTCGTTTACTATCCAGTCAAGTTCAACATAAGTATTAAGCTGTGTATCTTTACACTCGTCAGCATAGTTTAAAATCTGCTGGACAATCCTACCTACGATTTTCTGATGTTTCCCGAAAGGGGACGGTGCCATAGCAAAAGGAATTCCCTCTATTAACTCCCAGTCCCCTTCCCACTGCTTATAATCCTCCACCGTGTATCTGGGTATATACTCTCTGGCAAGCATATTATTACCTTTC
>JAADEV010000024.1 GCA_013153295.1 Aquificota bacterium
TTAAACAAAAGATACTTTGTTTTAACCTTTCCAAATCAGGAGGTTAGAACCAGCTTTAACGATTATATACTTGACTACATTGTTTCAAACAGAGAACTGAAAGAGAGGATAGAGCTTACTTTAGCACAGATTTTACTCCAAGCCCAGTTAGACAAACTAAAAGATGTATTAAAAAGTCTGTTTTCATCTGTCCCATATCAGCTGTTTGTTAGAAAAGACATAAGGGATACAGAGAGTTATTACTCGGTAGCGTTGTATATGTATCTGTCTGGGGCAGGGTTACAGATAGAGATAGAGGACACAACAGATAGGGGAAGGATAGATTTAACTGCTGTAGTAGTGGATAAGGTGTATATTTTTGAACTAAAGATAGAAGGGGAAGGAGACCCGATACAGCAGATAAAAGAGAAAAGATACTATGAGAAGTATCTAAACTATCCTGAAGTTTACGCAGTTGGGATAATAATAGATAGTAAAGAGAAAACTGTTAAAGATGTGGTTTGGGAGAGGGTGAAGTAAAACCAGCCCCAGAAGGAGGCTGGCTGGTGGGTTTTTATTCTACTGATAGTCTTACACAGGCTTGTAGTTCTTTTTGCGCTAAACTACTTGCTGGTGTAAATGTTCCTTCCGCTTCCCATTGACCTTCTTTAACTTCACTCCAATCACCAACACAAGCTTGATACTCAGAGTTATTTATACAGTCTACATTTAATATAGGACTATCCCCTGCATACATTCTTGCTATAGATATCATAGCTTTTCTCTGTGCCGCTGTTGTTGTCATAGCCGCTTTCCAATCATCTTGATAAAAACATACTATCGGAATTACTTTACTTTGTTCACTAAATGTTACAAATAGAGCGTTGGCTGCAGGATTTCCTGTTTCTTTATATTCTGTTCCTGCCAAATAGTCTCCTTGAACAACTCTACCCATACCATCAAGCCATATACCTCTTTTTACTCGATTACCATTTTTATCCAATACTCCGTAACCTGTCCACTGTCCTCCTGCTGCACCCCAAAACTCAAAAGCTCTTTGGGCAGGGTCGGCACACCAAGTTGTATCATTCCCGTTATCATCTTTTCCATATAATCTCACAACTTCAAGGGAACATAAATCTGTTCCTGCATTTGGAGTTCCATCACTATGTTTAGAAATAGACCCTGGCCACTTACCAGTATAATCATAAAAAGTTTCAGCGGCTGAAATAGCGGCGTGGGCTTGTTTCATAACCCTTTTAACTTTAGCTGCTTGGATTAGCTCCTTTCCTTTCATAACCGCACCAAGGAGTAATCCGATGATAACCAGCACTATCGCCAGTTCAATCAGGGTAAAACCTCTACTTTTTTCATACCCTTTCATAGTGTATACCTCCTCTAAAATTTGATTTTTCTTGCTTTCAAAAAAGGCGAAATAATTAAAAAAAAAAATACTTATGTCAACCTGTAAAAATTTTTTACAGGGTATCTTGGTATTTTTGTCCACTCTCCCCATTTTTTCCTTTTTTCCCAAAAATTTACCCTTTTGTTTACTGTAAGTTAAAACTTTTGATATACAGGGGGAAAGTTGGTAGCTGATATAATATCCATTAACTTAAACTGTGTATAGGGGTTTTGGAGTTGGTGTATATTCTGCTGATTGTTGTTGCTGTTATTTTTTTCCTTGAGTTTAGACCGTTCCGTAGGGTAGAACTGAGGGAGTGGGAACTACAGGAAGACACACCACAGCTAAAGGGGATACACAGATACAATGTTGTAGCCCACATACATACCCAGTTTTCATTTGACTCACTGGGAAAGCCGTCTGATATAAAGAAAGCAATGGAGGAGAACAATATACATTTTGCCTTTATAACAGACCACGACAACGACAACTACCGTTTTTTTGAGGACAGCACCACCTTTGCAGGTATAGAGAAGAACACCCCAGACGGTAGACTGCTACTACTTGGTAATACCCTTCCTGTAATATCCCACCCTAACAACTTTGAGTTTGAACATTACAGATGGAAGGGGGATTTTAAGGAGGGCTACCTTTACGAGATAGTGAATATAAAAGATGGTGTTGTGTGGAGTAAAACCCTCTCTGTTATCTCACTGCTGAAGAATATACTTATACTACCTTTAACAAGGGATATACTACACAAATGGAACTGCCTTATACCACTTGAGAAATGGAGTAAGCTGTATTTTGAAAGGGCAAAGGGCTTAAAGGTTATAGGTGGGCTTGATATACATATTAAGCTGGTTTATCAGGAACATACCCACGGTGTTTTAATCCCATCTTACAAATCTGCATTTAAATGGCTTGTAAACAAGGTTTACTCAAAAACCCCCCTGTCCACAAAGGAAGATGTCCTTGGGGCTATACAGAGGGGAAACCTTTACCTGTCCTTGAAGGGGAAAGAGGGGGATTTCTGGGCTACCAATGGGGAGGAGATATACCTTGTTGGGGATAGGATACCGTCAGGGTCTACACTACACTGTAAATTCCCCCACAAAAAGACAGTAAAGATACTTAAGTATGAAAACCAACCAGTTGTTATAACTTACAGGGACAGTTTCTCCTTTAAGGTGGAAAGGGAAGGTTTTTACCATTTTGAGGTATACGAGTATGATTTTAAGGTTGGAGACCTACATTTTGGTTTTAGACCTGTGGCTATAACAAACCTGTTTGAGGTGGCAAATGGCTGAAAAAAGGTTAATCCCACCTGACTGGGAACTGAAAATAAAATGGAATGTAAAGTTATTCTACTTAATAAACTCAAAAAGAAGTAAGTTTTTAGATAGATTTTACAGATACTTTTTTAAGCTGGGGAAAAGCTACACACTACCGATTTTCCTACCTTTCTTTTATTTCTCAGGTGGTTGGGAAAGTTTAATACACTTAACAGTATCACTGGCAATAACAGGTATTCTTATGCCTGCTATTAAATACACATTTAGACACCAAAGACCGTCAAAACTACTGAAAGATGTTCACCTTTTAGAACCTGTATCACTTAAAAGTTTCCCTTCTGCTGATACCGCTTACGCCTTTACATTACTTGGGGTAATACTGTTTTACGGCAGTTTGCCTGTGGTGGCACTGTTTGTGGTATACGCCCTGTTAATAGCTTACGGTAGGGTTTATATGGGCGCACACTTCCCTGTAGATGTGATTGTAGGGGCAGTTATAGGACTGCTGTCAGCTGTAGCTGGATACTACATAAAAGGATACATACCTTGGAACTTTTAGACCTTAAAAAGTTAGGTAAACTTGAGGAAGGGGAGTTTATCCACAGGGAGAACAGGTTCGTCGGCATATGTAAAGTTAACGGTAAAGAGTATAGATGCCATATATCAGACACAGGGAGGCTAAAGGAGATACTTACAAAAGGTAGAAAAACATTACTGTTAAAAAACCCTAAAGGAATGAAAACAGACTACAAAATGGTGGCTGTGGAGATGGGGGAAGGCTGGGTATTACTAAACACATCTGTCCACTCAAGGATAGCCCAGCAGGTTATACAAAAGGGACTGTTAGGGTTTAAACCTAAAACCTTAAAAAGGGAAGTAGTTTTTCAGGAAAGTAGACTTGATTTTTTAGTAGACGGAAACACATACATAGAGTTAAAGGGTAGCAACCTACTAAAGGGAGACACCTGCCTTTTCCCAGATGCACCTACAATAAGGGGTAGGAAACATCTGAAAGAGCTTATAAAGGCTGTGGAAAAAGGTTATAATGCCATAATACTTATGATGGTTCTAAGGGATTGTGATTGCTTCTGTATTAATCGGGAGATGGATATGGAGCTATACCGCACATTTAAGGAGGCGTTGGAAAAAGGGGTTAAATTCATAGGCTTTAAGGTAAAGATAAACGAAGACAAAAAGGTTGTTTTTGACAGTTTAATAAACCTGTGTAAACAGGAAGGAAGGTAGGGAGAGATGGTTAGATTAGTTTTAACTTTAGTTTTGTCAGTTTACCTTGTAGCCTTAGGCAAGAATATCTGTTTAGACTGCCACAAAGGTATAGAGCAGATTAGACCGCCAAACTCACAGATGTATAAAAAGATACTGGAGCTGTCTGCAAAGGCTGGATATCCGGGGAACGACTGTATAGTATGCCACGGCGGAAACCCAGATGGTAAAGGGTTTAAACAGATACACTCTGGCACAGTTAAGTATTTCCTTCAAAATGGGGGACCTAAAGATTTCTACCCTGACCCGGGAAGTCCTTGGATAAACAAAAATACCTGTGGGGTATGCCACGAAAAACATACCCAGAACCAGTTTACATCACTGATGTTTACAGAGGCAGGTAAGATACAAGGTAGCCTGTGGGGTTTTGGGGGTATAAACGGATACAGCCACGATATTGGCAACTACACAGTAAAGGAGCTACACCAAACCTTAGGTTCAAAGGTTTACAAACAGTATATAGAAAAGCTGAAAAAATCCCAGCCACAGGTTTTCCCTTCAATGATGAGGGGGCTACCTGAAGCACCTACACCTGAGCAGGTGGAAAAAGACCCTAAAACGGCAGTATACACCTACCTTAGACAGGAGTGTCTCAGATGCCACACAGGTGTAAAGGGAAGGAGCAAAAGGGGAGATTACAGGGGGCTTGGCTGTTCAGCCTGCCATATACCTTACTCAAACGAAGGTTTTTATGAAGGGGGAGACCCTACAATACCAAAGGAGGAAAGGGGACACCTACTTATACACACAATACAGGGAACAAGGGACGCAAAGGTTAAAATACACGGAGTAGAATACTCAGGAATACCTGTGGAAACCTGCACAACTTGCCACGACAGGGGAAAAAGGATAGGCACATCTTTCCAAGGGCTTATGGAAACTGCCTACTTCTCACCTTTTACAGAGGAAGGGAAGCCACAACCTAAACTACACACAAAACATTACCTACACCTGAAACAGGATATACACCTGAGAAAGGGAATGGTCTGTCAAGACTGCCACACAAGTTTAGAAGCCCACGGAGACGGCTTTTTAGCAGGGACTACATTGGCGGCGGTGGAAATAGAGTGTCAAGACTGCCACGGAACACCTGAAAAATACCCTTGGGAGCTACCTATTGGATACGGGGACGAGATAGCAGGTAGGGATAACAAACCAAGGGGTGTAGTCCAAACATTACCAGAGTATCTAAAACAGGGAACTGTATACCCTAAAAGGGACGGATACCTGTTAACAGCAAGGGGAAACCCATTTGGGAATGTGGTAAAGGACGGCACAGATGTTATAGTCCACACCGCCGGTGGAAAGGATATAAGACTGAAGCCACTTAAAAAGCTAAAGGAAGAGCAGAAGCTAAACAAAAAGGCTTATGTATCTATGGTTCAGGTAAAAAGCCATATTAGTAAAATGGAATGTTATACCTGCCACGCCACTTGGGCGCCACAGTGTTATGGTTGCCATATAAAGATAGATTACTCAAAGGGTGTAAAACACCCTGACTGGATAGCCATAGGAAACGACCACGACAAATCTGGGCTTACAGCGGAAGCAAGGGGAGAGATACAGAAACACCTTATAGATGGGAATATTGTGGAAACAAGGAGCTACCTTAGATGGGAAGAACCGCCACTGGTGATAAACGGGGAAAACAGGGTATCCCCAGCAGTCCCCGGCTGTCAAACCACAATAACAGTGATAGGTAAAGACGGTAAACCTTTACTGCTAAACCATATATTCAGAATACCTAATGTGGAAGGGGCAAAGGAGGAGGGACAGCTTGCTATAGATATGTCCCCAATACAACCACACACAATACAAAAGGAAAGTAGAAGCTGTGAAAGTTGCCACGACAACCCAAAAGCCTTTGGCTTTGGAATAGAAGGGGGTAAGCTGTTTGAAAAACCATCTAAAGGATATATAGTTGAGCTGTCAACCCCAGATGGGGTAATACTGCCGAAAAAATACCAAACACAGATAGCCCCGATAAAGAACCTTGATTACGACTGGTCTACATTCCTTACAGAGGAAGGGAAGCAAGTTCAGACAGTAGGACACCACTTTACAAACTCAAAACCCCTATCTATGGAGCAGATAGCAAAGATAGACAGAAGGGGGGTGTGTATCTCCTGCCACCAGACAATACCTGAAGGTGATTTGGCAGTTAGCCTCCTTACCCATATAGCGGAAAAAACAAATATAAAGATAGACAACCAAACCCACAGTTCATTACTAAACAAACTGCTGTTAATAGGAGCTTGGGGACAGGTAGTAGGGGCAGTTTTAGTTGTTTCCCTTGTTGGATACATATACATAAAAAGGAGAAGGGCAAAGAGGGATAGATGGTATTAAAGGGAAAAAATATAACAGTAGGCATAACCGGTTCAATAGCCGCATACAAAGGGTGTGAGCTGATAAGGTATCTACAGAAAAAAGGGGCTACAGTAAGGGCTACCTTAACACCATCAGCAGAAAAGTTTATAGGCAGACTTACACTACAGGCTTTAACACAGCACACCGTCCCTGTAAGCTGGGAAGAAGGGGAAACGGGGCTGGAGCATATATTCTGGGCAAGGTGGAGTGATACAGTTGTTGTAGCCCCTGCTACTGCAAACACATTAGCCAAGTTATCACAGGGGTTTGCAGATAACTTTTTAAGTAGTATGGTTTTAGCCTTTGATAAAAAAACAGTGGTAGCCCCTGCTATGAACACAGTAATGTATAAAAACCCTGCAACACAGGAAAACCTAAAAAAACTAAAGGACAGGGGCTTTTTGGTGGTGGAGCCTGCGGAAGGTAGACTTGCCTGTGATGAGGAAGGGGAAGGGAAATTAGCAGATATACAGGATATATACACAGAGGTTTTAAAGGCTGTTTTACCAGACTACCTAAAAGGGAAAAATATACTTATTACAGCAGGGGGGACAAGGGAGTATTTTGACCCGATAAGGTATATATCCAACGCCTCATCTGGGCAGATGGGATACAGCTTGGCACAGATGAGCTACGCCCTCGGTGGAAATGTGGTTTTAGTGTCTGCACCTACCTGCCTTACAGCCCCTTCACAGATAAAAAAGGTAGATGTGGTATCTGCGGAGGATATGTATAAAGCTGTAATGGGGTATTTAGACTGGGCAGATGTGGTAATAATGAATTCAGCGGTAGCAGACTTTAAACCTGCCCAATACAGTGGACAAAAGCTGAAAAAGGACAAACAGAGCCTTACAGTCCAGCTTGCACCTAACCCAGATATACTGAAAGCCATCGGTGAAAGGAAAAGGGAGGGGCAGATTGTTATAGGCTTTGCCGCCGAAAGCGAGAATATTATCCAAAACGCAGAGGATAAACTAAAAAGGAAAAATTTAGATTATATAGTAGCCAACAGCCTATCTGTTTTCAGTAAAGATACCCATTCCGGGTGGATAGTGTCAAAAGATGGGCAAATCTATGAAATACCCCCTATGGACAAAGAAAACTCAGCATTGTATATATTAGAAAAAATATTTAAGAGGTGAACAGCTATGGAGTTTAAAGAAAGCGACCTACCGGGTATAGGGAAAAAATTTACAATATTCACTTCAGCAGGGGAAAAGCTAATTATCATTATGCATATTACAGGTAAAAGGGAGATATTCGTTTTTGAGCCAGACGATTACGATGAGCCTTCCTGTGATATAGTCCTAACAGAGGAGGAGGCAAACCAGCTTGGTTCTGTTTTAATGGGGGCTTACTACCGCCCTGAGCAGGAGAAGGAGAAGGAAGTCCTTATAGAGAACCTTGCTATAGAGTGGGTAAAGATACCACCTACATCACCGCTGGCTGGCAAAACAATAAAAGAGGCAGATATTAGAAAAAGGTCTGGTGTGACGGTAATAGCCATAATAAAAGAGAATGAAACAATCGTTAACCCTAAACCTGACGAGGTTATATCAGCAGGGGATACTGTGGTAATAGTGGGAACAAGGGAGCAGGTGGAAAACTTCCTAAAGGAGTATAAAATTAATGTCTGACCACCATATCCCATTTTTACTGCTGTTTGGCTTTCTAAACCTATCACTATTTGTAGCAGGGCTTATTGGTAAGTTTTTAAGGTTCCCCCCTATCCTGTTTTATATCCTGTTTGGGATACTCCTTGGGCATATTGTCCATCAGGAAGAGGCTATAGAGATTTTCAGTGAGATAGGGGTTGTCCTTCTGTTTTTCTACCTTGGACTTGAGTTTAATATAGATAGGGCTATAGCCACTGCAAAAAGGATATGGTCAGTAGGACTTATAGACCTGTTTTTTAACTTTTTTGTTGTTTTCGGTCTTATGTTGCTACTTGGTTTTGACCTGTTTACATCAATACTTGCAGGTGGGGTAGCCTACGCCTCATCTTCAGCTATAACCACAAAGATTATTGTTGACAACCACAGGATAGCCAACCCGGAAACGGAGCTTATACTTGGGCTTATGGTTTTTGAGGATATTGTTGCCCCTGTTCTACTGGCTGTTATCGCCGCAATGTCCTCAGGGGCAGAGCTGTCCCTAATATCAATCGGCAGTATCTTTATAAAGATATTCTTAGTTTTCGCTGTCTCTGTGGCAGTAGCCTACTATATGAAAGACAAGATAGCCGCTTTTATAGACAAATTTATAAACGAGGATATTTTTACACTTTTCTCCCTTGGGGGGTTAATATTCTTTGCAGGTTTTACCCAGTATATAGGACTTTCTGAGGCTTTAGGGGCTTTCCTTATGGGTATGATAGTCTCCGAAAGTGGCAAATCCCACGAGATAGAAAAGATGATGTTCTCCATCAGGGATTTAGCTGTGGCTATATTCTTCTTCCTGTTTGGGGCAGGTATCCAGTTTAGCGGTGAGTTCAGCCAAAAGATGCAGTTGGCACTTGTTCTTATGATAGTTGTCTCAATAGTAGGAAAGTTCCTTACAGGATTTATCGGAGGATTAATATACGGTCTTTCAAAAAGAAAGGCATTGGAAACAGGGTTTACTATTATAAACAGAGGTGAGTTCTCAGTTGTAATGTCCAAATTCTCACCGACCTATATGATACCTTTCATCGGCATATATGTGTTTGTAATGTCCTTTATCGGTATACTGTTTGCCCAGTATGCACCACAGCTTGCCAACCTTATTATCCCTAAAAAGAAAAAGAAGAAAAAAAGAAAGGTTATTGATGAAGCCCTGCTTGATTGAGGAAGTTAAAAGTAAAGTTATCCAAAGTATCAGGGAGTATTTTTTAGACACAGGGGGGCTTGAGGTTTACACCCCCTACCTTAGCCTTTACCCTAACCTTGACCCTAATATATACCCCCTTACTGTTAGTGTGGAAAAGGAAGGTAAACAGATACAGGCTTACCTACACACCTCACCTGAGTATCAGATGAAAAAGCTACTATCAAAACTAAAAAGGGATATATTCCAGATATGTAATGTTTTTAGAAACAGGGAAGGGTCAAAAAAGCATACTGTAGAGTTTATGATGCTTGAATGGTATAGGGTCGGCTACAGCTTACAGGGGCTTATGGAGGATACAAAAAGGCTTTTTTTACATATTGCAAAACAGGTGTTAGGCAAGGAGACAGTTGTTTACAACGGCAGGGAGTATAACCTTACAGACTGGGAAAGTCTTACAGTGGAGGAGGCTTTTTTAAAATACGCAGGTGTGTCCCCAACAGACAAAAAGGGGCTTTACAATTTGCTGAAAAACTCCAACCTTTCAATACCTTCCCTATCTGTAGATGATTACGAAGGGAATTTTTTCCTTGTTTACTCACTTCTTGTAGAGCCGAACCTTGGGAAAGAGAAGCCGACCTTTATACACAGCTACCCGCCCCAGTTTTCCGCCCTTGCAGAGGTAAAGGAAGGAAAAGGACAGAGGTTTGAGGCTTACATAGGGGGCTTAGAGCTTGTAAACGGCTACAAGGAGCTTACAGATAAAAAAGCCCTAAAGGAGAGGCTTGAAAGGGAAAAAGCCGAAAAGGAAAGGGAAGGGTATAACCACCCTATAGACTGGGAGTTTATAGAAGCTGTAGGGGATATGCCACCTTCAGCAGGGGCGTCTTTAGGGATAGAAAGGCTTTTAATGGCTTTCTTTAACCTGAAAAATATACAGCAGACAAGGTGTTTACAGTGGATATGATTTTCCCAAAAAAAAGAAGGTTTATATACAAAAGCAGACTAAAAACCTTAAAGATATGGGTTTATAACATACTGGAAAATGAAAACAGTATATACAACCAGCTTTACAATGTTTTTGCCCTGTTCCTTATAATCACCTCAACAATAGGTATAGCCATAGAGATACTTAATCTGGAGATAAAGATACCCCCTGACCTGAAGGCGTTTTTAGATGTTTATGAGGAGGTTGTTCTGTGGTTCTTTGTGGCAGAGTATATTATGAGGTGGTGGGCAATATCAGACTTTACACAGGATTTTTACAAAGGGTTTAACAACCCTACCTGCCAGATAAACAGACTAAAAAGATACCTATGTGGGCTAAAGGAGGCATTCCTCCCTAAACTTAGGTGGATGAAAACCCCCTACGCCATTATAGACCTACTTGCCATACTCCCTGTAATCAGACCGCTTAGGGCAATTAGGATTATTAGAATACTCCGTATACTGAAGATTATCCGCTACGGAACAGCTATCAAAAGTATATTCGGGGCTTTAAAGGAGGAAGGCTACCTATTTGGGATTATCTTCACATTACTTTTCCTGTGGATTGTTACATTTTCCCAGCTTGTATATATAGTGGAGTATCATTACGGAAACCACGAGCAGTTTAAATCTATGTGGCACGCAATATACTGGGGAATAGTCACCATCTCAACTGTCGGGTATGGGGATATACACCCTGTATCTGACGCAGGTAGGTTTATCACAGCAATAATGATAGGTGGCGGTGTTGTTATAATAGCAACAATGACAGGGGTTTTCTCCGCCGCCCTTGTAAACAGACTTTTAGTCCTAAAAGAGGGAGACCTGAAGATGGAAAAGTTGGAGAAACATATTGTAATCTGCGGTTGGAACGAAACTGCAGAGGAGATAGTAAAACAGATAATCAATATGAGACTGGACAAGGAAAAGCCAGTGGTAATAATAACCAATGTTCCAAAAAAGGAGTTAGATATAGAGCTACCGAGGGATATTTTTTACAAAAGGGGTGATTTTATCCACGAAAACATACTCCTTGAGGTTGGAATAGAAAAGGCTGAACACGTGGTAATAGTGGCAGAAAGGGAGGAAGGTCTATCTGAAAGGAATATAGACGCACGGACAGCTTTGGCGGCGATGCTGATAAAGAACCTTAACCCAGACGCCAATATATATGTGGAAGTTTTACTTGATGAGGACGCAGATATATTTGTAAACAGGATAAACATAAAAGAGATAATAATCCACGGTCAGATAATAGGTAAGATACTCTTCTCAAGTATACTTAACCCCGGGGCTACATCACTTATGAAAGTCCTCGTTGACAAGGAAAGGGGTATACAAAAGGTAAGGGTTGGCGACATAGGAAAGTTTGAGACTTTTGGGGAGCTTTTACACTTTGCCCGCCAGTATGGTTATCTCCCTATAGCTGTTGAAAGGGATAACAACAGTATACTTAACCCACCTGATAACTTTAAACTAAGGGAGGACGATTTGGTGTTCTTCCTACCTTCTGGGGTAGAAAGTTGAAAGTTGTGATAACCAGAGAGGCTTCACAGGGAAAGGAGACAGCCAAACTTTTTGAGGAGGCAGGCTTACAGCCTATACTTTTCCCTACAATCAGGTTTGAGGAGCTTGATTTTGATAGGGAAAGGCTGAAAAAGGCGGATATAGTTGTTTTTTCAAGCCAAAACAGTGTTAAGTTTCTACTGGACAGGATACCTTTACAGCTTTTAGAGGGCAAACTAATTATAGCCACAGGGGAGAAAACAAAAAAATTACTGGAAAAAAGGGGAATAACAGGTATCACCACACCACAGGTATACACAGGTGAGTATGTGGCAAAGCTGATAAAAGGGCTACCAGACTACAAAAACAAAAGCTGTATTGTTGTTAGGGCAAAGGAAGGGATAAACAACTGGATAGACAGCCTGTCTAACGATATGGATATTTCTATCCTGCCGGTATACCAAACTGTTTACAACACACCTGATAATGTAGATTATGTAGAAAGCCTTTACAGGGAGGGGAAGGTAGATTACACGCTATTTACAAGCCCTTCTACATTTAAGGGCTTTAAGGCTGTTTTTCCTGATAACTGGAGGGAGTATCTGAAAAAAACAAAAGTGGCGGTGATTGGCACAACCACCGCCAAAGCACTGGGAAAGGAAGGGGTTTCACCGTCTATAATCCCAAAAAAATTCACCGTTGAGGAGGTTTTAAAGGCTATCAAGCAACAAGCCTCTCTACCTGTAAAGCAGGGTGATAACCTTCCTCAAGGGTGAACGCCTCCTCTTCTTTTAGCTTTTTAACAAGCTGGGCATTTAGTTTATGCCCCCCTTTGTAGGAGTATATCTCCCCTACAATCGGGTATCCAAGTAGGTATATATCCCCTATTAAATCAAGTAATTTATGTTTCACAGGTTCATCTTCAAACCTTAATCCCTCAGGGTTTAGCACCTTATCCCCTTCAAAAACAACAGCATTCTCAAGTGAGCCACCTTTAGCAAGTCCCATACTCTTTAGATACTCAACCTCTTCCAAAAAGCAGTAGGTTCTTGCCTTTGCAATCTCCTCAAAATTTTCCTTTTCAAAGGTAAAGGTATACTTCCTATCCCCTATTATGCTGTTGTTGTAGCTGGCGTGGTATGTAGCCTTAAATGTATCCGATGGGGAGGCGGTTATATACTTATCCCCGTCCTCAACAGACACATTTTTATTTATAACAGCGTAAAGTTTTTTACTGTCAAATGTTTTAATCCCTGCCTCTTTTATCTTTTGGATAAAACCTATAGCACTACCGTCTAATATGGGAACTTCTTCCCCGTCTATATAGATGTAGAGGTTGTCTATACCAAGGAGGTATAAAGCCCCAAGTAGATGTTCTATTGTGGAAACTGTCTTACCGTCTTTAGAAAGGGTTGTGGCAAAGGCAAACCCTGTGGCATAGTCAACGGTGGCTGGTATCTCCACACCGTCCCTTATAAACTTTATACCTGTGTAAGCTGGGGCTGGTGATAGAACCATCTTTACAGATTGTCCAGAATGCAACCCAACCCCTTCTATTCTTATATCCTTTTTTATACTTCTTTGGTTATTACACAGCATCTTATACCCCTTTAGTAGGCTTTGCTTCTAATATAAGCAAGATATATGCCAATTTAAAACTGTTGGTATTTCTACATTCCCACACCACCCCCTTTCGCTTTTTTGCAAATGTTCAAAAGTGTAAGGTGATATAAAATAAAAAATACTTATTAGAACCAATGTTATATATTAGAACCAATGTTATAAGTGCTATAATTAATGTTAAAA